>JBJSZR010000309.1:0-2508 GCA_046090385.1 Bacteroidota bacterium | reverse complement strand
GTTGGCGACTGGCTTCTGCGGTGAGTAATGCAGGCGGTTTGGGAATCATTGGCGGTGGTTCCATGTATCCGGACGTCTTCAGGGAGCAGATCAGGAAATGCAAAGCGGCTACCGATCGGCCATTTGCCGTAAACATCCCTTTGCTATACCCCTCTATCGAAGAGCATATGAAAACCATTGTTGAGGAAGGAGTCAAGATCGTTTTCACCTCTGCCGGCAACCCGATGACCTGGACGCCTTACCTGAAGCAACATGGTATTATTGTGGTGCACGTGATTGCCAACACGAAATTTGCCCGTAAAGCAGAGGAAGCGGGTGTCGATGCCTTGGTAGCAGAGGGCTTCGAGGCGGGTGGTCATAACGGCAGGGAAGAAACCACCACTTTAGTGCTTATTCCGATGATACGGAGGGTGACTTCACTACCATTGATTGCTGCAGGAGGAATCGGAGACGGCACCTCCATGCTAGCCGCTTTTGCATTGGGTGCAGAGGGTGTTCAGATGGGTACTCGGTTTGTAGCTTCCGAAGAGGCCTCTTGTCACCCGTCATTCAAAGAACGCGTCATCAGGTCTTCTGAAGGTGAAACCAAGTTGATGTTGAAACAACTGACTCCTGTGCGTTTGCTAAAAAATACTTTTTCATTGGAGGTCGAGGCCGCCGAATCAAGGGGAGCCGGTGCGGATGAGCTGAAGGAGTTGTTAGGCAGGGCCAGGGCCAAAACAGGTATGTTTGAAGGCGACCTGGATCAAGGCGAGTTGGAAATCGGTCAGGTGGCCGCCTCAATACGTAAGGTTCAGCCAGCTGCTGAAATCGTCCGCGAAGTTTTGGCGGAATTCACATTGGCTGGTAAGTCACTTTGCGAAGCTTTGCCAGGTAATCTCTGATTTTTCATGAACGTTGTCGATAACTGTTGTTACGACCGTTGTGACTCCTGGAATTCCCTGCTTCAGGCTGTGTACCTTTACACTACAGACTGATATATCATGATTCGTTTCTCCCGACACGTGCTTTCTAACGGTTTGCCGTTGATTGTCCATGAAGACCCTTCTACGCCGCTGGCTACAGTGAATCTGCTTTATAAGGTCGGTGCACGTGATGAGGATCCGAAGCGTACAGGGTTCGCTCATCTTTTCGAGCATCTGATGTTCGGCGGGTCTGTCAATATTCCTGAATACGACAGTCCATTGCAACTTGCAGGAGGTGATAATAATGCCTTCACCAACAACGATATCACCAATTATTATTGCACGTTACCAGCCAATAACCTTGAAACCGCTCTTTGGCTTGAGAGCGACAGGATGCTAAGTCTTGCTTTTTCGGAGAAAAGTCTGGATGTGCAACGGCAGGTCGTGGTGGAAGAGTTCAAACAACGCTATCTCAATCAGCCATACGGCGATGTATGGTTGCTTCTTCGTCCCTTAGCTTATAAGAGGCATCCTTACCAATGGGCTACCATCGGAAAAGAGATAAGTCATATCGAGCAGGCCACCCTTCAGGATGTACGTGATTTCTTTTTCAGATACTACACACCTGATAATGCAGTGTTGGTCGTGGCAGGTGGTGTTCAAGAGAAAAAAGTGGTGGAATTGGCAGAGAAGTGGTTCGGTGACATTCGTAGGGATATTGGTACCCGTGCGCCTTATGAATCGGAGCCTCGCCAGGAGGAGGAGAGAAGACTGACAGTCAAAAGGGATATACCCTTCGATGCCTTGTACATGGCATTTCATGCCTGTTCCCGTTTGGATGATGAGTTCTATGCGACTGATCTGATGACGGATGTTCTGTCAAGAGGAAAATCATCGCGACTCTACAATGTGCTTGTAAAAGAAAAAAAACTTTTCAGCGATGTAAGTGCATACCTCACGGGTGAGTTCGACAAAAGTCTGGTGATTATTGAAGGCAAATTACTCAAAGGTGTAAGCATAGAATCGGCAGAGAAGGAGGTAAGGGCTGAACTAGATCGGATAATGACGGAACCGGTGGCTGAACATGAATTGGATCGGGTGAAAAACAAAGTGGAATCGACCATCGAGTTCTCAGAAATGGATCTGTCCAGCCGGGCACTCTCACTCGCCATAGCCGATTACATGGGCGACCCCGATCTCGTCAATACGGAGTTGATGAAATATCAAGCGGTTTCCATAGATGATGTCCAACGTGTTGCCATGGAGGTTTTTCGACCGACCAACGCTTCTATCCTGTATTATTTGTCCAATCATTGATTCCGAAAGCCATGACGTCATCCGATATCATAACTCCCGACCGCTCACACGCTCCCGCTTTCAATCCTGTAACCCATCTGGATATACAGAAGGCGGATCACTGGAAATTGTCGAACGGTATTCCTGTTCATTTCATAAATGCCGGATTCCAGGATTTGGTCAGGGTGGAGTTTCTTTTCTTGAACAGAAAATATTCTTTTTCATCTCCACAATTGACATTTGCCGTGAACAGGCAGATCACAGAGGGGACATCTCGACATTCTGCCTTGGAGATTGCCGAAATGGT
>JBJSZR010000308.1:0-19183 GCA_046090385.1 Bacteroidota bacterium | reverse complement strand
GTTCCATACGTTGCAGCCTAACCTTCAACTGTTCAATCGTAATGGGGCGAGGGCGCACTTCCAGCAGTGCTATGTTGAAAATGGCGTAGAGTTCGCTCAGTTAAAATTATTTGTCTTAAGTAAGCTTCTGTGGAATGATGGAATAAACATGGATGAAACAGTGGCTGATTTCATGAATACGTATTATGGTCCTGCCGGGCCGTGGATGAAACGTTATTTCGATAAGATTCACCAAGCCGAAATCCGAAGCGGTCAGTCGCTTGATATCTATGGTACACCAGCCTATTACTCTAAAACCTTGCTTTCAGAAGAGCTGACGGATGAATACGATCTGTTTTTTGACTCCGCTGCAGTTGCTGTTTCTAAAGACCCTGTGCTGCTGGAAAGAGTCCGCATCACTCAGCTTCCTTTATTGTTTGGAAAAATGGAAATAGCGAAAACAGATCTTTTCGGTGAGAGAGGGTGGTTTTACAAGGATGGTGATGATTTCAAACCGCGCAAAGAGAAAACGGCCTTGCTCGATACTTTCATGGCTGTTTGCAGAAGAAACAATATCGTTTACATGAATGAAAACGGATTGAAAGTGGAACTGTATCGCACGTCGACCGAGCGTTTTCTCGATGTGAAAGTTAAAGGGAATCTGGCTTTTGAAAAAAACGTAGCCTGCTCTTCCCCGCCCGATCAGCGTTATTTTTTGAAAGGCCCTGCTTCGCTTACCGATGGAGTCAAAGGAACCGAGCGATACAAAATGAACTGGTTGGGCTGGGAAGGAATGGATATGAGTTTCACTATCGATTTAGGAAAGATACAAACGGTAAAGTCTGCTGCAGTAAGTACAATGCACTATCCGCAATCATGGATCGTGCGACCTGATAAAGTGATCTGTTCTGTTTCTGAAGACGGAATCACTTTCCGTGAATCAGGGAGCATAAGCAGCGATGAGGATGCAAGCAAAGAACCATTGATACGTTCTTTCGATTTTTCGCTTTCCGGCAAAGCACGGTATGTCCGTTTTGAAATAACCGGTACAAAAACACTTCCCGCCTGGCATACCTATACCGGGCATAAATCATGGGTGTTTGTGGATGAGGCAGAAGTGAGGTGATTGTCTCGTGCGACATGTTGATTTGACTGTTCTCTTATATTTTTATTGATGCTGTAAAGAAGCGTCGGAAAAATCCCGACGGCTGGCCAAAATCATAAATCTGGCGGACATAGGTGTTATCCCCCGGCAGATGCTTTTCACCACAATCAACCGGCTGTTCGCCATGAAAATCGGAACTACAGCCTAAGAGTTATGGTGGTTGACAAAAAATACTTCCAATTGTCTGCTACAGATGCTAGTTTGGGTTCCATTGTTTGATTATTTGATTTTATCCAGAAGGGGCTGATTCAAAATGTGTCCGCTTCGCACTTATATATTTCATGATCATGTCGTTTCGATTTCTTTGGTTTTCCTCAATGGTGTTTTTGCTTTCGGTTTTCGCTGGCAACGGACAGCCTGCTTCAATCTTTTCCAGTAGTCCTGATGTTTTAGCAAAAGAACGTGAACTCAGAGACCGAATGATCAAGGACGGATTGAGTGCGCCTTTGGCAGACCGTTTAATGGAACAACGACGTTTGTTGAAGACACGTCAAGCCGCTTCAGAAAAAAACAAAGTCGCGGATCAATCCATGACTGTAGCCTCTTGCTCCGATATGGGGGCGGAAAACGGATGGGGATTTTGGCAGGGAGCTGTAGGCGATTGCTCGAATGGTGTTGCGACCTACCCTTCGTTAAGCGGCTCGATGAATTCGCCGAATTTCCAGGTCACATCTGCAGGAGGTAGCGAGCCGTGCAGTTTCAGTGCTGGAAATCCAGATATCCCATACGTTGCTCCTGGCTTCGGCAATCATTCAATCCGCTTGGGAGAACCGCAGGTAGCAGGATATGGAGCGGAAAAAGCAAGTTTCTCTTTTTTGGTTTCTCCAGCCGATACCGATTTCATCTACATGTATGCGCTGGTAATCCAAGACGCCGGTCATCCTGTTTCCGATCAACCGTATGTATCATTATGCATACAGGATCAAAGTGGCAATCCAATCCCGTGTGGTTGTTTTCGATATACAGGAGGACCGAATCTTCCTGGTTTCTTTTTGGCTCAGTGCGACAACGCTACGTATTATAAACCATGGAGCATTGTGGGCGTGGATCTGGCTGCTTACATCGGACAAGTGGTAACGGTGAATATTGAAAATGTGGATTGTAATCAAGGAGCACACTATGCCTATTCATACTGGGATTTCACATGCGGTACATTACTGAATGACGGAGGCTATTATTGCGATGGACAACAAGCGGAATTTTGTGTGCCTCCGGATCCGTCAAACAGCTATCTGTATGAATGGTATCAAAATGGCCAGTTATACAATGGTCCCGGAAATACCTCCGGATGCATCACGCCTTATCCTCAGCCGGGTGATACTTTCTCTGTGAAGATTTCACCTCCCGGAGGTTGCTCGTTCGAGTTGGTTTATGTTCCTGAGCAATTCATATTGAATGCTGAATTCAGGGATTCCGTTCATTGCGGAAAAGCCTTTTTTGAAAACACCAGTTCTAATAACGTTTCGGAACTTGGTATCGATTCTTGGCAATGGTCATTCCCGACCGGCATTCCTAACTCTTCGTCAGCTCAATCTCCAATGAATATAAATTTCGGTGCGGGACAGCATACTGCAAGTCTTGTCATTTCAAAAAACCAGTGCTACGATACGGTCCGGCACACTTTCACTATTGATCCGTTGCCGATAGCCCAGTTCTCCACCATAACCAGTTGCGAAGGGTCGCCATCACAATTCAGTAATAGCTCCTTCTCGCCAACACGTGATCCTGTGGTCAGTCAAATGTGGTATTTCCCAGACGGAAGTCCCCGAAGTTCTACTGCATATGAACCCTCCTCCACATTTTCACAGCACGGTTATACCGATGTGACTCTTGTAATCAGTACGGTCAACGGTTGTGTTGATTCTATCAGCAGGTCGGTTCTGATACATGAACTTCCGGTGGTTGCGTTCACACCTCCGGTGATAGCTTGTGCTCCTTTCAATTGGCAAATCGGAAATCTGACAACTACGAGTATGGACACAGTCGATCATTGGCTGTGGTCGTTCCCGGGTGGAGAGCCGGCCAATTCAACCTCCATGATTCCTCCACCGATCAGCTATCCGGGGCCCGGCGTATATGGTGTCAACCTTTTCGCAGTAACGCGTAACGGATGCATATCCGAGCATTATTCGGGCAACCATCTGAAAGTGCTCCCTTCGCCTGTAGCGGATTTTTCTGTTAAGGATGTGGAGCTGACTCTTGATAATCCCGTCACTTCGTTCACCCAGCTGTCGTCTGCAGATTCATGGTTCTGGGAGTGGGATTTCGGAGACGGCTCTTCGGATTCGATTCATAAAAACCCGAAGCATGATTATTCCGGATCGGCAACTTTTAATACGTTTTATGATTATGATGTGAAACTGAAAGTCTCGAATTATCATGGTTGTAAGGATTCCATCATGAAAAAAATCCGTGTCTCACCTGTATCCAGATTTCATGTGCCCAATGCTTTTACTCCGAATGGTGATAATGTGAATGACCGGTTTTTTGCGAAATGTCTTGGCGTCAAGAAGTATTCGATATCCGTCTATGATCGGTGGGGGCGTTTGGTATGGAACTGTTTCAAGGAAGGAGATAATACCGTATCAGATGCATTCATGGAAGGTCTTTCATCAGAATGCCAGTGGGATGGTAAAGTGTATTTCGATGGACACTCTGCACAGGGAGATCATCCTTCACAAAGCGATGTTTTTGTATATAAGGCATACTACACCGATATCTTTGACAAATCGCATGAGGTGATCGGCGATGTGACGATCATTTATTGAAATAATATCGTAATTCCGGCTTTACCCTTATGGCCGATTTTCTTTCACCTTAAGTTGAACAGGATAGGAAATAAGTACGCTACAACGAACGCCCAAATTCCAAAGGCCGGAAGAAACGCGGTTATCCCATTGGCAACATCGTATGCCGGAATGTCTTTTCTCAAAACACGCAACAGTCGATACGACAACGCAACGATGCTGCATAAAAGCAGAACATTGCTGCCTAATACGGCTAGCCTGTTAGGCGTGATTCCCATGTAGAAAAGCCGGTATATGATAGCAGAAAGCGCAACGGCATTCACTGCCACAGCGACCAACGAAAGTAACAACAGGACCCATAGGCCGAATTTATTACTTGAGGTCTGTATTGCTTCTACTACAGAAAAGAAAATAATCGCCATCACGCCCAGTAAAAGCATATTGAATACGAACAGGAAATCGCGGTCATTGTATGGGTCATTTTTTGAAGAAATCAAGGCTACGAGATAAATCGAAAGGTTGACCAATACCAGCGGAGTGAAAACTTTCGCTAGCACGGGCGAAACTTTGTTTACGAGCTGTGGATTAGTCCTTACAAGGTGTGCGCTTACGATCGGTGCTGAGGCGATTCCGTAAATCAGGATGTACTTTACATAAAACTCCTCGATTCTAATGCCGATCACACCGAAAAGACTTATGGTTAGTACAGAAAACAATCCGAACGCCAATCCCATTACGACATTCATCACCACGAAATCGCCGTTGAATTTCAGAAATTCAAGTCGCGTTTCGGTGGAATATTCCTTAGTGCCTGCAAATGAAACGCCCAGCAAGGTCCAACTGAAAATAGGCAGAAAAATATATGTAAGCAGCAGGGTGTCGCTTTCGTTTATTTCCGGGAGAACGTTGACATAAAAAGCAGAAATTATGAATCCGGAGGCCAATAATAAAAGCCTTTTTTTCTGAAAGCCGTTCTTCCATACAAAGTAAACAGCGAGAAATGGTAAAAGGAAAAAAGAGGCGTTTCTGCTGAAATATTGTTCTTCATCCATGGATAAGAAACGAGGAAGTTTGACCAGCGTACCCGCAATCAGACATAACACGAGAATCTTGGACCAATCACTCGCCGTGCCCCAGGTAACAGCTGTTTCAGAGGAAAAATTCAATCGTTCATTCCATACACGTAGCACGGCATGTTCTTGGTTTTCAGAATAAGCTTCTTGCAAAGCTTTTCGGAATGCAGACTTGTTATGCTTATGCAGGTGCTCCAGGCGATTAAGATCATCGAGGTTTTGTAGGATGAGTTCTTTTGTTATTTCCATGATTTATTTTCCAGGCGGCTCCTTTCAGCTGATTGAACAAATACGTGATTTAAATAATCCCAAGACCCGAAATTTAGTTGATTAATATTTATTTGAACATGTCGTAGGTCATTTAAAAATCGTTTCACCGAACCGCTGGCCTAAATCAACCAAAAAGTGATCCGTTAAAAAAAGATTTGATCATCGTCTTAAACATGCCGAATCGTGTTTGGGGAGTCCACGATCATGTTAAGCGCATTAGTTGATGCTTCAACTGCAAACCATTAATTCATCGGAAAAGCATGCAATCGGGGGCGCAGTATCTTTTTTAGTTGCTTTTTTAGATAAGTAAAGAAGTATCAGTAAAAATCACATCCTACTCCGTCAATTCCCCGCGCAAACTCATTTCCAATTTCTTCTTCAATGCCGCAACGGACCTTTCATGTGCGAGCAGAAACATCAATTTAGTAATTGCAGATTCGGTAGTCATATCTCTGCCGCTCACTACTCCGATTTTCTGTAAATGATAACTGGTCTGGTACCTTCCCTGCTCCACCGCTCCTCCGCTACATTGGGAAATATTCAATAAAACAACGCCCCTGTCAGCGGCGCTTTTCAAAACACGAAGGAATTCAGGATGAGTGGGTGCATTACCACTGCCATACGTCTCGATGATGGCGGCTTTGAGTCCAGGCGTCCGAAGTGTGGTGTCGATTACATCAGTATGTATTCCCGGGTGTATCTTGATCAACGCAACATTGGTATCGAACCCATGATGTACTTTGAATTTCTTTTTAGACCGCTTCATCATATCGTCGATATTGTACGTGATCTCTACGCCCGCCTCCGCAAGGGCAGGATAATTCAAAGAGTGAAAAGCGTCGAATTTGCTGGAGGTGTGTTTCTCACAACGGTTTCCACGGAACAGCCGGTTATTGAAATATATACATACTTCCGGAACAACGGTATCCGATCCGGCTATTTCCACTGCGGTGACGATGTTGCCCTTAGCGTCTGTACGTATCTTCCCGAGAGGAAGCTGTGAGCCGGTGAAAATGACGGGCTTGGAAAGGCCCTCTAACATGAAACTCAGCGCCGATGCTGTATACGCCATGGTGTCTGTGCCATGTAAAACGACAAAAGCATCATAGGAATCATAATTCTTCTCAATTATACGGGCAAGTACATCGAAAAAATCGGGGTTGATATTGCTGGAATCGATCGGAACGGGAAATGAATGCAAACCATAGCGGAAGTTCAAGCGGCGCAGGTCTTGCAGCTGATCGGCCAGGGTTGCGATGTCGACCGGTTTCAAAGCTCCCGTCCTTGGATCCTCCTGCATACCGATGGTTCCGCCTGTGTAGATGAAAAAGATTTTTTTCTTAGGCTTCTTGATGTTCTTTGCCATGTTGATTGTGTGTGTTTTTAACATCCGAAAACGCGAAGTGAATTGTCGGTGGTGATTCGTGCCACTTCTTCCAGGGGAATGCCTTTTATGGCCTCTACTTGCTCGGCGATAAGTCGGAGGTACGAAGGGATATTCCTTTTTCCTCTATGCGGTGTGGGCGCGAGGTATGGGGCATCCGTTTCCAGCACTATGTGTTCCAGCGGAATTTCTTTGACGACAGCATCCAGTCCGGATTTCTTGAAAGTGACGACTCCTCCGATACCGAGAATAAATCCACGACGTATGACTTCTTTCGCCTGATCGATGTTGCCGGTAAAGCAGTGGAAGATACCTTGAGGGCCATCCTTCGGACATTCGTCTAGCACGGCGATGATTTCATCGAACGACTCACGACAATGGATCACCACCGGTTTCCTGTATTTGTTGGCGAGACGGATCTGCCTGCGGAAAGCCTCCTGTTGTTCAGCCAGATGTGTCCTGTCCCAGTAAAGATCGATACCGATTTCCCCGACCGCACAAAATGTCCGTCGTTCCCACCAGGACTCGATCACCGATAATTGAGTTTCCCAGTCCTCCTTCACGTAACAAGGGTGAAGCCCCATCATCGGGAAACAATGACCGGGATATTTTACTTCCAAATCCAACATCGGATCGATGGACTCCAGATCGATATTGGGAAGAAAAAAACGGGTAACTCCGGCTGCAAACGCCTCATCCACCAATCGGCTACGATCGGAATCGAATTGGTCGGCATATAGGTGGATATGTGTGTCTGTCAGCATGGTTTCGTCTTCCCGGGAATGACTTACTTTTACAGGGTAAAACTACGGGTTTGTCGGTTCCCGAAAAACCGTTTTGTGAAGGTGCCAAAATTCCTCATCCTCCGCTTTTCCTCCATCGGCGATATCGTCTTGACGACGCCGGTGATCCGTTGTTTGAAAGCGCAGTTGCCGGATGCGGAAGTACATTACCTCACACGGAAATCTTTCGCCCCGGTTCTTGAGAATAATCCCTATATCGACAGCCTTCACCTGTTTGATGAGTCGCCGTTCGAGTGTCATGATAAATTGAATGATGGCGCATTCGAGGCTGTTATCGATCTTCATCATAATCAACGGACTTTTTTTGTGAAACGTTGGCTGAAGAAACCTCGGCTTGGGATTTTTTCTTTTAAAAAATTGAACGTTGAAAAATGGCTGTTGGTGAATTTCAAAATCGATCGCATGCCCGATGTGCATATCGTTGACCGTTATATGCAAACAGTTTCTTCATTGGGGGTTAAAAATGACGGGAAAGGTCTTGACTATTTCATCACTGACGAGGACCGAACGATCTTAAAAAAGATTCTAGCAACACACCGATCGGACTATGTGGCTGTAGCGAGCGGTGCGCAACATACTACCAAGCGCCTACCGACCGATAAGTTGATCGGAATCTGTAAAGAGATAAAACGTCCGGTGTTACTGTTGGGCGGAAACGGAGACCTTGCTGCGAGTAAGGAGATAGAGCGTGAATCGGGCAATCATGTAAGGTCGCTTTGCGGAGAGCTCTCGCTGAATGAATCAGCGGCTGTCGTAGAGGGAGCCCGCGTGGTACTGACACATGATACCGGCCTGATGCATATCGCTGCTGCTTTCAAAAAACCTATTGTTTCCGTTTGGGGCAACACGGTTCCGCAATTCGGAATGACCCCGTACTACGGGTCCGCATCGGTGACCAATCGGATATTCGAAGTCAGCGGACTGTCTTGTCGACCCTGCACGAAAATCGGTTTTGACAACTGTCCGAAAGGACATTTCAATTGCATGGGAAAACAGGATTCGGATTCCATCATCAATACTGTTAATACCCTGAAATGAATAAAACACTGAAATTCATAGTCAGACTACTGGCGATTAGGGCCCCGTACTGAAATGGTAAAAGAAAAAGTCCGACAGAATACGTCGAAATCGATTTGGAGTTGGTTGCCCCCATTGCTGCTGGCGTTGGTGATCGCCGTTTTTTACCACGATGCGATCGATAATCAGACAGCACTGGACGACACCATGGTGCTTACCAAAAACACATTCGTCCAATCCGGAGCGTCCGGAATCCCTGATATTTTAAAACACGATTCGTTTTATGGTGCTACGAAAAAACCGGCAACGATGCTCGGGTGGCGCTATCGTCCGCTTTCACTGGTATGCTTTGCCATCATCCATCAGTTCTTCGGCAACGACTGGTCGGTATATCATGTATTCAATCTGTTGCTTTACTTCGCATGCGCCTATACTGTCTACCGGTTCCTTCTTCGATGGTGGTTTGAAAAAACTCCTATACTGGCGCTATCCGGTGCACTCCTGTTCATCATTCTACCTGTACATGTGGAAGTAGTCGCCAATATCAAAAGCGCCGACGAGCTGCTGGCATGCTGGCTCTCCCTTTTGTTTCTCGATCGATTATTGGTTTGGGATAGTACCAGAAGCCGAAGTGCTTTGATGGCTGCTGGCGTATTCTTGCTGCTGGCGCTTTTATCAAAGGAAAGCGGTGTCTTGTTGGTGGGCATATCGGCACTGCTGCTTCATGTCCGTTCTGAAAAAACGGTGATGAATTCCCTGAAGTCGATCATGCCTTTTTTAGTGATTACTGTTTTATTCGTTTTGGTGCGTCTGCTTATCAGTAGTGTTCCTGATGGCCGTATCGATTTGACGAATGATCCCTATGTATTCGCCTCGCTTCATGAGAAAATCGCGACGGTTTCCGTAGTACTTCTTGAATATCTTCGGCTGATCTTGCTTCCTGAAAACCTGATCTTCGATTACGGATACAACCATATTCCTTACACTACGTTTTCCAATCCCAAAGCGCTTGTTTCAATTATAGTGCATGTTTTTCTTTTGGCTTGGTGCGTGTACGGTGTCTTTAAAAGAAAAGCGGTCGGTTTTTTTCTGCTTGCTTATCTGTCGGGAATCCTATTGCTTTCGAACCTGGTTTTGAATGTCGGGCCGATGATGGCCGATCGATTCGCATTTTTTCCGAGCTTCTTTCTGATCGCGGCCATATTGCTCCTCATCCGGGATATTACACATCGTTGGTTTCCCGGGAAAGAATCCGTGATAGTTGTCATACTGTCCGTTGTTGCCATGCCCTTTGCATATGTGAAAAGTAACGCTCGCGTGCTGGAATGGAAAAACAGCCTGACTTTGTATCGTGCCGACCTGCTAAAAGCGCCCGACAGTTTCCGGGTCGTCGCATTCAATGCAATGGAAGAGATCGCGATTGCCGAGAACTTGTCCGATTCGATTGCCAAACAGGACAAGTTCCGATTTGCAATCGGGCTTATGGAGAAGGCGTACTCGATTTACCCTGATTATAAGAACATGTATAAGGAGTGGGGGTTCGCTTATTACAGTCTTGGCAACATCGACAGTGCGGAGTGGGCATGGAATCGATTGAAAGAGCTTTTCCCTTCCATTCAATACAACGCGCTGAATGAAGAGCTCATCCTGAACGCTCGCTTCCAGGAGCAGATGAAAATCTATAATTCGTCGTACGAGAAAAAAGACTATGCATTCTTGGCTTCGGTACTGAAAAAGGCATTGAACTACAAACCTGCTGAAGCCGAGACATGGGTGATTCTCGGAAAGGTTCACTTCCTAAAAGGAGCACGCGACAGCGCGAATTATGCTTGGAGGGAAGCACTTCGGCTTGACACGGCGAATGCGGAGGCGAAGTCGCTTTTATTGATGAAGTAGGTTCGGAATTTTGCTCACCGCTTTCCCGGTGAACATCATTCGTCGATTTCTCCCTTCACCTTGTTCCAAGTCGAGTCGTTGAGGGGTGTGGCATACGGCCCCTTCTTCATTTTGCAGTACTCGACAATGTATTCAGAGCGTTCTTTGGAATCGGGATGTGTGCTTAACCACGTCCAGTATTGTTCGGCTTCACTGTTTTTCTCTGAAAGTTTGAATAAGAAATCCGCGAACGGCTGTGGATTTATGTTGGCGGTTGAGAGGTAATCTACTGCTTTGATATCTGCTTCTTTCTCGAGCTTTCGATCGAACGCAGTCGATGATAATACTTTGGCCGCTTGAGTGATGGTTTCAGAACCTCGCCCGGAGTTGATCATGGCGATCAGGACGGAAATCCCTACCTCATTCACCAGCTTCTGCATGACGTGTTTCTCCTGGATGTGAGCGAGCTCGTGGCCGATGACTCCACAGAACTCCTCTTGATTGGCCGCCTCGCTGATAAGTCCTGTAAATATGACAAGATGTCCGTCTGGCAGTGCGAATGCATTGACGTCGTCTTTTTCAAGCAGATGTACTTTAATCGAGTTCCTATCGATGTGATTGGCTTTACAGATTTTGCTTACAAGCGTGTCGACCGAGTTGACCACGAATGGTTGCTTGAATTCCCTTTCCGAGCTTTTGAACAGATCCCAAAAAAGTTCGCCTAGTTTTTCCTCCGTTTTGTCAGAAACCTCGCTGATTCTGAAAAACGAAACCCAATCGATACGGCTCAATCCTGTCCACATCAACAGGAACAACGCGACAGAAAGAACTCCTTGAATAAGCGCTTTGATCATGGATTTCTGCGGCAGAGTGATTGGGTAAGTGTTCCATAAAACCACCAAGAGACATGGTGTCCTTTTCTGGTTTCAATGGCCGTATAAATTGTAACCATGAACTCCACAAGATTGAACACGATGGCCGTGATCATGTAAGCGAAGTAAGAATTGGTAGCCTCCGCATCAGAGAACAGGATCGAGATGGTCCACCAAAAGCCGGTACTGTTTATGAATACGAACGAAAGCTGTGAAAGCAAGACCTGTGTACAATGCCACCTGACGAAATACGTGCCCTTTCTGTTCGACATGAAGAAAATGAATGTCGCTAATAGGTTCAATATCGGCAGAGGAACGCCGGCTATCAATGCTACAAGGGACATTAGATAGCTGTTGGACGCCTTTTCAGCTTCGTATTCTTCGGGTTTATATTCGAAAGGGGCCTTTCTGATCATATGCCTTTGCTGACGTTCCAAATCCAATTGATAAGGAGAAGTGCGATCAACGGAATAGCCAGTACCGGTCGGCGCACAAAAGCTTCTGCTTTCCTATAGGACCGGAAGAAAGAAACACTGCCCGTCACACTGTCAAAAAAAATCCATCCCGGTATGATCGACAAGAACAAAAATGCCAAGAGTCCGAGCGGATTCAGCATGAGGGAGTCCAGGATGTTGCCGTGCAACATGGACTCCATGGCTCTTGTGGTGCCACATGCCGGACAGGGTATTCCGATGAGATGTTTTGTAGGGCAGGCCAATAAACCGGCATTACCGGAATCTGTATTGTGCAGATTCCGGAGCAACCATATTATTCCTGCAATCGATACGATTGCAAGCGTGATGTAAAGCCGGTTCCTGGCTGTTTTCATCAATAAAGGAACTGCTGGATTTTTTCGAAGTTCTTTTGTCGTGTTGCGCCTTGTATCTGGAACCAGTCGATGATGGCCCATATGCCCAGGCCGCCGCATGTCAGAAGTTTACCGACACCAATTCCAGTGTCGCCGATATAAAACCTGTCAACGCCATAAGCCCCGACGAATATGGAGATCAGAAGTGCCGTCTGTGGGTCCTTCAACGGTACCGATTGTATCATGACCCATTTGGAGTCATCGATAGCGAGAAGCCTCTCTCTGATCTGCGGTATATGGTGTGACTCGAAGAACTTCCCGTTTGTCATGATGAACATGTCGGCTTTTTGTGTGTCCATTTTAAAAGTGTTTGGTGGTTTGGTTTATTAATATTGGTGTATAATGACAATTCAATAATACTAACTAAATGCATATACATCCCCCTCGATGTCAGGTAATTTTCAAGACAAGAATTATATGTAAGGGTGAATAGCGTCTTTGAAATGGATACAGACCCATTGTTGAAGCGTTCCGATAATATTGGTTTCGATATCGTGGGCGCTTATGATTTAGAAATGATTGACCAATGTCCTTTAGGGGTCTTGCGTGCATGCGACATCAAGATTTCGATGCGATTTCGGCTTCAATTACGGGTCTATCCGAATTATGATTTGTTCGGCTTGATATTATTACTACTTTGTGCTTGAAATTTATAAAAATCTTCCTAGGCAAATTTCCCCCGGGTCTGTACTTGAATCGTTTTAGTGGACACAAGAAAGCCACTTGAAAAAAGGAGTATGCTGAAAATCCTCAAGAGTAAGCATCATCTAAAACTTGAAAAAATGAATCTCTCTTTGAAAAAAATCGTGGTTTTTTTGTTGCTTTCATCTTTGTCGATGTCGCTGCTGAGCATGCGTTCCGAAACAAATGTATCCAAGGAAGTGAAGTTTACTGTTCGTGGGAATGGAAAGTATTTAGTAGAACTTGGCATAGGTTCAAGTATCGGTTATGGGTCTTGTTGCAGTGGTGTTTCGCAGGACAGTTATGTCACCTTCAAAGGAAAAGTAGGGGACGTGCTTTGGGACTCTAAGACCAAGCGTGTACTGTTGAAGGTGTATGAGGGGCTCGAGGGGGAAACTGTTGACCTTAGGCAGTATTATTGATTCTTTTGAAATAATTTCTTGAATAAATTATCTGAACCTTTAACCGTCAATCATGAAAAATCTCTTATTCATCATCCCGTTTGTTTTTTTTGGAACTGCGGCTTTTTCACAAACATCCTTGTTCGAAGATGAGATGAGTGTGATCAATTATATGGAGGGCAAAATCTTCTATAACGAGGAGTTGGGGTTGCAAATAACCTATGGCTTTCTGCCTTCCGGAAATACAAATGCAATCACCGTGAAAAACCGGGAAGGTGGCACGTTCCATGTGATCAATGTGGGTATAGATGCTTATGGTTCATTTGCCGATCTGTCAGGCATGGATCTGAACAGTGGCGGTAGTTTCGGCTTTCGCCTTTTCAAGGGCCGGCTGGTGGTGGGCTATGGAGAACCCGGGGCGAAAACTTTCTATTTGAAGTGATTGCCATAAAAAGATGCTTCGGTTTTTGTCTTAAAGAACAATTCAAAAAATTAAATCCATGAGGCACGGTTTTGTTTTTATGATCATCACGATCTCTCTGTTGATGACAAGTATTAAATCGGCGCTCAATGCAAAAAATGCGCATTTGATTAAAAATAATGAAGGTTCATTTTTATCCGTCGCAACATCGGAGCCTGTTTTGGGCACGTTTTACAAATGCACAAAAACGCTTTTCAGCGATAATCCGGATATGGTGAAATTACTGCAGGCACGAAAGCCCGGATACGTTGATAATAGTTTCCTCGCCGTGTCTTTTGTTAAGAATACCAAAAAGGTTTATTGTGGCAGTGTCGTCGGAAATTCGACCTCTATAAGCGATCCGGAAGCGGGAAGCTACGTCATCAACAGTGCCACTAGGACAATCACTGTAAGTTTTGTAAATGAAGAATATCCCGATGAGACTTATCAATATGAACTGAAGTCCGGCAGTAATATCGTTTCTGCACTTATCATAAAAAATCAAAAAGACCCCTCAAAGTCGTCCAGACTTGTGCTCATCAATGAGTGAGTTTTTCTTTTTATAATTTTTGTTAAAAAAACACTTATTCTGTTCCTGCTGCCAATCCTCACTCCCCTACCAAAATCCGTCGCCATATTTTCCGGCCGGATTTTTCAATGGAGAACAGATAAGTTCCTTTTGTCAGGCTGGAAGTATTGATTACCTGTGATCGGTTTGTAAACTTGCCATCGAGCAACAATCGGTTCTGCATATCCCGCAATTCGTAGGAAACCTCATTTGAAAACCATTTCTTGAAATCCACATGCAGTGATTGACCGGCGGGAACAGGATAAACCGTGATGTCATCCAATGTGAGTATTTCGTCCATTTCTGTTGAGGCGCATGTCCTGACCGCATCGAACATTTGCTGTAAAGAGTCGATGGGCTCCAGCTGAAAACCTCCCGGAGTTTTGACGCCCAAAGTAAACGAGGGACTACCATAGGGATCGTTGGGCTGTGAAACTTTCACGAAAGCGAACAAAGAAGACGAATTATTATTGGCACATCGCGTATCAGCACCTATCACCTTTGCGCCCTGAAGCGCAGCCATCAGCTTACAAGCAAGATCACCGGGTTCGCGAAGAAAACGCGCCTCCATAGAGTCCAACACCGACTGACCAAGAAGTATGTTGCCTTGAATACAATATGTCGGGCCTGTTATATGGTTCTTATAATTCAGACAATTTATTCCGGTATGATTCGCCGTCTGAACAGAATCGCCCACGAAAGCGGCAATGCCATATTGCCTGACCGCCGGGTTGGACTGCACATCGTTCGCCACCAACCAGCTGATGATCTGTTGGGGATTATCACCGGCTAGCATGCGTGTTCGCGCATTGTTCTGGTTGGCTATCAGATAAGACGCTTGCGAATTGATGGCCCCGACCCCGGGTATCAGGTCTCCAAGAAAATCAATCGCATAATTAGGGAAGAATAAGATCAGGTCAACACAAGAAGCGCCGGCACTTCCCACTTCGCCGGTTACCGTATCGACTGCAACAATCGAAAAGGTGTCCTGGGCGCATAGTGAACCAAATGAGAAGAACAGCAGAAAGAATACAAGTATTGTTCGATTCATGGCGAGTTGATGTTGTGCTTCAAAAATACTAGATGGACCGAAACAATCAATTATCCGGCAAAATTAGTTTCGTTATCTGTGAAAAATGGTCATCTGTCGTGCAAGCCCCTGCCGTTCATTATGCTTGAACGGACCTTTTCAATCCGCGCTGAACGTGTAGAAGACTGCTTTGCTCCTGAAAAATAAAGCAGATAGCCTCGCTGTCGGCCGGGAGTTAGTTGTTGGAAAGCAGTCTTGTATTCCTTGTTGGTTTTGAAGACCGCCTTCAGCTCGTCAGGTATAGGATACGCATCTGTTTTCTTATATACCACTTGCTTACCCGACTTCTCAAGGACAATTGCTTGCCGGATAAGATCATGGATGAGCCGATTGTGTTTTTTGATTTCATCAAGACTTGAAAATCTCATTTGCCGTCCGGATTGTGTGTTCTTTCCCGGACTAATAAGCACCTCATTGGGGTCATGAATCAATGATCCTTTGAAAAAGCCGATGATACAATAGTCCTTGAAAGAGCTGATGATTGCCACGTTCTTCCCGTTGAACGTATAACATGGCTGATACCACTTCAGTTCTTCCTGAAGGTTTGTTTGAAGAATCAACTCGCGAAGAGCCAACATTTCAGGCTTCCATCGCTTCGCATTTTGAAAGTAATCGTCGGTCGTCAATTTTTAAAAGAAACTACAGCAACCGATCAGTTTATACTGACCTTACGATATTGCACGCTCTTACTATTGATCAACATGGTATAGTCATCATTGAAGGTCCACTCGACTTTTGTATCCGTTTCCGTAAAACTGCCGATCGCTTTCTTATCCCCTTTCGCCTCCCAGGTGCCCGAAAACTCGATTACGCGTGTGAAGTTCTTTGGGTTTTTACTCCCGTTCATATTATAGGCTACATTCCTGAATTCAGTCCCATTGAAAGTGAGCACCGTATAAATGTCAGCGTCATTGTTGACGGTCTCCCAGACAAATCCATTATCAGAAGTTATCTTATCCATCAGACCGTTTGATGCCGAAGTTATATTTTCAGTTACGGGTTCTGTTGTTATTTCGGTGTTTTCTGCAGTCGCTTCTTGTTCCTGCTCAGGATTACCCGAATTACACATCTGGGCCAATTCATCAAAGCGGGCAGAAATCTCAGGATTGTCCCGCATATTGACCTTCTCCCAATTCTCTACGCCGATAGCTTGACTGATGGCGTTTCTGCAAGCATCCTTGTTCTCCCTACTGAAATCCGAATTGCCTGGCTCATTAAGACAGCGACAAAGGAATTCTTGCTCCTGTATGAGCTTATTGATTTCCTGGTCTTCGCTTTGAGCCGTTTCTGATTCAGCACCTCCGCATGAAATGATAATGAAAGAGGTGCTTAACAGCAATAAAAGTGGTGTTCGTTTTTTCATGACTGATTTTTGTGCAATTGACTTCGCAAAATAGTCAGAAATCCACTCGAACGGTCCTTACGGGCCTCATATTTCATTACTGAATCCCATGATGACTATTCCAGCTTGAAAAAAACATCGCGGATTTCGATTTGCTGATTTGCGAATGCGTCATGAGCCGTTATACCCTCAAACCAGATACTTCCTCCCTCGGGCCAGTTTTTCACTGTATCGAAAACATCAGGCCGAATCTTGCCACCCAATACACTGAACATATGCGGATCCTTGCCCTTAGCCGTCAATATCATTCGAAACTCTATGATCTTGAACCTACCGGTAGTATCGACCGTTGCATGTGTGGAGTCATCACCGATACCGGAAAATCCGACACTCAACATGGAGTTCTTTGCAAAATCACCTTTCTTAATTGCACAATTTCTTCTGCCGCCGAAAGACGCATTCAGTACCGGTCGATTCATACAGTTGAACCGTTGCATCCCGATCATGCGATTGTCTTTCTGAGAGATCGTGACAACCGTGATTGCGCCCTGAAAATTCTTCCTGGGAACGAGTTCATAATATCCGGTAGAATAAGATATGGCGGGTATCAGTTTCGCCTTCGAGGAATCTTCAACAGCAAGCATGGTTTTGTACTGCTGCTCCTTTCCGGAATCGGAACTTGCCGGAATGAAAACGATGTTCTTAAGACCTGAATAGACTACCTGTATGGTCGCTCCAGAATCTTCGGTTCTATTTGAATTTCTTGATCGGGAGAAAACAATCAGCGGTATCGAAATGGCGAAAAAAATAATCGACTTTTTCATGTTTTTTGTATTTAGAATTATTTTCAGGGATTTATAGGTCAATAATTCACGAATAGCTTACTATGAATCATGGAATGGCCGAAATGTCTTCTTGCCCTATTTCCTCAAGAAGATTGCTAGAGAATATCGATGCCGGCGAAATTACTTGTTCCTCATAAGGAACGCCATCAGGATATCTTGATCGCATGATTTTCCTTACCTCCGCTCCAGTCAGATCGAAATCCTTCAAACGCTCGAGTTTGCCGACCTGCAATCCGGTTGCATCATAATATATTTTCCAAACCAACTCAGAGCAGTACATACGATCATCATTCCATTCGAACGTCTTATCATATCTCTTCCCTTTGTACTTCATCGCCCGACTTCTCATGACGGCGAGGACCGACGGTGTCAGTATCTTATCGGCATTCTTCAAACGCTTCACGACATAGAGCCGGTCTTTACCACGTGCAATCCAGTCGGCCAAAGGAGTGCTTGTTACCGGCTCAATGGCTTCGAAAACCATCGGGCGGCCCTTTTCGAAGTAGATGATCCCGCAATGAGAATAGTCGGAATTCGTTGCCTCTTGAATGGCTTTGCTTTGGCCGGAAAGGGATGTTTGAAAAATGATATCCCCATCCTTAAACTCAGAGCGAGTCTCTTGTTCTTTGACAGTAGCCGATCTGTATCTGTTGCAAGAAGATGCTGTGATTATTGAAATGCATGCCACAAGTATCGGCAAGGCGGTGATGTCAAATAAAAACGACCGTGTACGCATGGGAAAGTGTTCTTATTCCCAAAACGAAAAACAACTGGTAATATTATCTATTCAAAAAAGAAAAATATGCGTCTTGTTTTACTGAACTGCGAATATCAGTATCCGTGCCTTGAGAAATGCTGATAATCCTTCATGGATGGCCAGTTGCCTCCCCATTTCCATCCTATTTCACGGAAATATTCGATGATGCTAGAGTGGGGTTTGATGGTTCCCGGTTGCAACGTATCGTATATGCCATTTGCAGGATGTGGAACGGTATCCCGCTCGATGAATTGAGGATTGAAGCGGGGGTTGATGTCTACAGCATAGCCGAATGCATGCTGCGAAACATAACCCGTAGTGGGAATCCTACGATAATTGAAACAAGACGTGTTATTATCAGACATCGATTTCTCGTCATCCCATCCATATTGAGAAACGGGAATCACTTTTTCAATTGGAAAAGAATCCCGAAGTAGTCGATTGAAAACAATCGCCAGGTCGCCAGCGACCTTACGATGACAAACAAGCTGACCGCGGTGTTTTTTTCCGTCGTAGCCAATGTGTGCTACTTCAAGCAATGTAAGCTGTTCCTTCACATGATCAGGTAACTCGATGCCAGCAATCGCAACATCGAATGAAAGCTTACTATCAATGATTTCACAAACCGGCAATGGTGGCGGTGATGGACATTCCGGGCATGGGGGACATGGCCCAGGGTTTTTTTCATCTGCAGTGGAGGCACATGCGAGCAAAAAATTGCAAACGAGCAAAAATTTGAGCGGTTTGAATAATCCGGAGGTGATCATTTTTGTCATAAAACTTGACTTTCGGTCGGAACGGCCGCAAGCTTGAACATGAAAACAGGCTATCGGGTTTCAAAAAGGCCCTGCTTCGGAAATTGACGATTATGCACCAATGGTGAGTTTCCCGGGATATGGAATATACTGCGGGTTTTATCAGAATGTCGTTTACAATCCGGAAAAAAAGTATGACCTGTACGCGTTTTGATAAGATGCACTCAAATC
>JBJSZR010000307.1:0-4599 GCA_046090385.1 Bacteroidota bacterium | reverse complement strand
GCGATTGTTTGGCGGCAACTTTGAGGTGTTCGATCGCTTTGTCGTAGTTTTTCACCTGAACATAGAAATCGGCTTGAGTCGCTTCCAACTCCCAACGGTAACGCTTAGGGAATTCAGGCGTATTTCGCAGATAATCCAATTTGGTTTCGGCCTCATTGAGCTGCGTCAACTCGAGGTATGTCTTGGCGATCCACATCGATGCCAGGTACCGTCCGGGTTCTGTCTTGTAGGTGGCCTCCACATACCTGAACGCATCCATGGCAGGAAAATATTCGTGCTTGAAGAACTGGGCTTGTCCGTATAGCAACCAATTGTCATCGATCCAATGTTCCGACTGAGGCTTTTCGTTGCCACGCTTGTCGTACATGGTATGCTTTGAAATGGATGTACTCAAGCGTTTCAATGCATCATCCATCTGAGGATACACTTGCTTCGATTTCTCGACACTGGCATAAGGAAAAACGCGAAGAACACGGTCGTAGGAATCGGTATGCAACTCCGCCAACTTTTCTTTTCCCTCTTCGATCTTGAGCCCGGCATTATAATAGCCGTTGTAGTGCGCAGAGAGGTTGTGGCAGGTGCGGTTGATCACCGTATCCTTTGTCTGTGAACAGCCTCCAAAGAGGAACGAAGCGAAAACCGCCACGACCATTATCAAAGAGGCCTTGAATCTATTCACGGAGTACAGGAATGGGAAACAATAATAACTGCAAATCTGAGAAATTATTTTAATAAGGCGGTTATTCGGGTCGCTCTTTACATTGAATCGTGCCTCTTAAAAGCGTACGTTTGACATTAGAAATGGCGCAAAAAGACAAGAAAAAGTGGCTATCCTGGTTGAAAAACCGCTATCGAATGGTTCTTATGAACGAAGATACCCTCGAGGAAACCGCTTCTGTCAATTTCTTGGGTTCCAGGGCACTCGTAACCGGTGGATTGGCTGTCATCGTTCTGATCATCCTTACCACATTCATCATCGCTTTCACGCCACTCAGGGAGTACATCCCCGGATATGCTGACGTGAAGAGCCGCAGGCAAATGGTCGCTTTGTTGCAGAAAACGGATTCGTTGGAAAGGGCCATCAATTCCCGAGACCTGTATTTCCAAAACCTTCGAAACATCATCAACGGCCGTGCCCCAATCGATACGTCAAAGTTGCGTCCGGCTGAAAACTCACGCTATGATACGATCCGTTCACTTTCAAAATCGACTGAGGATTCGATGTTGCGAAAGGAAGTGGAATCGCAAGATCCTTATTCGATAAGTGGCAGCGACAATACCTCATTAGCCGGCGGTATAAAGGGGTTCCTGTTTTTTCCTCCTGTTAAAGGAAAGGTGACCAGCCGATTCGACCGTGCAACAAAACACTATGCAGTAGATATCGTGACTCCCGCCAACGATCCGGTAAAAGCCACACTGGACGGCACTGTCATACTTTCAAACTTCACCGCTGAGACCGGATGGGTTATCGGCATCCAGCACAACAACAACCTTTTTTCATTCTATAAGCATAATTCCTCCGTGCTTAAAAAAGTAGGAGACTACGTGAAAGCAGGTGAGGTGGTGGCAGTTGTAGGTAATTCGGGCGAGTTCAGTTCCGGTCCTCACTTGCACTTCGAGCTCTGGTTCAACGGTAGCCCGCTTGATCCGCTCAAATACGTAGCATTCTGACCTTTTGGTTGGGAGTGCCGTTTCAATCTCGTAATTTTAAAGTCCGTTTTCGGATTCCCTCCATGGGTATTCTCTCCTTCATCAGTCGTATCCTCGCTGCTCGTTCCGTGCGACGCACACGCTCATGGAGCAGCAATGCATGGGCAACGCAAGAGCGCATATTGCACTCCATCGTAGCCAAGGCACGCGGTACCGCTTTTGGAAAAGAACATGACTTTGCTGCTATCAACAGCTATGAGGATTTCAGAAAACGTGTTCCGGTCAGGGATTATGAAGCATTGACTCCCTACTTTGAAAAAATCAGATCCGGCGAATCGGATGTAACGTGGCCCGGAAAGCCGATCTATATAGCAAAGACTTCCGGTACCACCTCTGGCGCCAAGTACATTCCCATCACCCGTGAATCGATTCCCAACCATATAGGATCTACACGCGATGCTTTATTGAACTATATCCATGAAACCGGAAATAGTTCCTTCCTCGACGGAAAAATGATTTTCATTTCCGGCTCACCGGCTCTCGATCGTATAAACGGATTGCTGTGCGGAAGACTTTCCGGTATTGTGAATCATCATGTGCCCGGTTATCTGCGTGTCAATCAGCTTCCATCCTATAAGACCAACATAATCGAGGATTGGGAGACAAAAGTGGATGCCATCGTCAATGAGACATTGCCGAAGGATATGCGTTTCATAAGCGGGATTCCTCCTTGGGTGCAGATGTATTTCGACAAATTGCATCAACGCACCGGTAAAACAGTAAAAGGACTCTTCCCGCGGTTCAGTCTGTTCGTTTATGGCGGTGTGAACTTCGAGCCTTACCGGAAAAAATTGGAGCAAAGCATCGGAGGACAAGTCGATTCTATCGAACTCTATCCCGCAAGCGAAGGATTCATTGCCTATCAAGATCGGCAGGACGATCCAGGATTGTTGTTGCTTCTTGACAGTGGCATATTTTTCGAATTCATAGCAGCATCCGATTTCCATAACCAATCGCCCTGCCGACTTTCCATAAAAGAGGTGGAGCTGGGAGTGAATTATGCATTAGTGATCAGCTCGAATGCGGGCTTATGGGGGTACAGCCTCGGCGACACCGTGAAATTCGTTTCCAAAAATCCTTATCGCATCGTGGTGACGGGAAGGATCAAGCAATTCCTGTCCGCAAGCGGAGAACATGTGATCGTAGAAGAAGTGGAACGTGCTTTGTCAGAAGCATCAAAGCAACAGCACGCAGAAATCGTCGAGTTCACCGTTGCTCCACAACTCGATCCTCCCGAGGGTGGCCTCCCCTATCACGAATGGTTCATCGAGTTCGATCGAATTCCTGAAGACATAGAAGCATTTTCTTCGGCCATAGATAAAAGTCTTCAGCGACAGAACAGTTACTACCGCGATCTTATCGAGGGCCGGATGTTGCAATCTCTGAAAATCCGACCTCTGAAAGCAGGGACATTCCGCGAATACATGCGAAGGCTGGGAAAACTTGGCGGTCAGAACAAGGTGCCGAGGCTCTCCAACGACCGTAAAGTGGTGGTCGCCCTGATGAATTGATTATATGGAATTCCTATTCCCGGATACATCACCTGTCGAACTGTTGCCACACGACGGACGTGCAGTCTATTTCGGAACCGTATTCGCAGCAGAAACCTCAGACCGACTTTTCAGTGAACTTGAAAAATCAATTCCATGGCGGAATGATGTCATAAAGATGTTCGGAAAAGAGATTGTGACGACCAGAAAAGTAGCTTGGTTCGGCGATCGTCCGTTCGAATACGCCTATTCTGGTCACACGCACCATGCCCTTCCGTGGACAGCTGCATTGATTGAAATAAAAGAAAAAGCAGAAGAGAAATGTTTGACAGACTTCAACGCTTGTCTTCTTAACCTTTATCATCACGGCAATGAGGGTATGGGGTGGCACAGCGATGATGAAGTGGAATTGGACCCGGTGGCTCCGATCGCATCGGTAAGCCTGGGCGCTGCACGTAAATTCTCCTTCAAGCATAAAGAAGTCAAGACCGGAGTTTCCCTTCAATTGAATCATGGAAGCCTGCTGATGATGGATGCAAAGTCGCAACAGCATTGGTTGCATTCGCTACCGAAGAGCAGGAAAACACTTATGGCGAGAATCAATCTGACGTTCCGCCGGATGAGATGAACTTTCCGTTGTACGTGATGTTGTTGTTCTATCCGCCATATCAAGGACATCAGAATCCGTCATCCGTTTTTCCTAACTTCGCCTATTCATGGAAAATGCAAAGCGCTCATTGGCTATACTTGGGTCCACCGGATCCATCGGAACTCAGGCGCTGGATGTCGTTCGTGCCCAACCCGAGCGTTTTTCCGCTGAGGTGCTTACTTCGAACAACAATGTCGAACTGCTAATCGCTCAATCTCGTGAATTCATTCCGAATGCAGTGGTGATCGCAGAAGAGCGGCATTCGGATAAATTGCGTGATGCACTTGCCGACTTGCCGATAAAGGTCTTTGCAGGAAGAGAGGCTTTGGAGCAAGTGGTCGCTATGGACGGCATCGACATGGTGCTCACTGCGCTTGTCGGTTATGCAGGCCTCCGCCCTACACTTGCAGCGATCCGATCAGGGAAGCATATCGCTTTAGCCAACAAAGAGACATTAGTGGTGGCAGGTGAACTTGTGACTGATCTGGCACGAAAGCATGGTGTCAATATTTATCCCGTCGACTCCGAACATTCCGCCATCTTCCAGTGCATGGCCGGCGAATGGCATAACCCGATCGAGAAGATATACCTTACCGCGTCAGGCGGGCCCTTCAGAGGCAAGGACCGTGAATTCCTCGCGAATGTGACCAAGGAACAGGCTTTGAAACACCCCAATTGGGAAATGGGTGCGAAAATCACCATCGACTCGGCATCCCTGATGAACAAAGGCCTTGAAGTAATCGAAGCCAA
>JBJSZR010000306.1:0-3240 GCA_046090385.1 Bacteroidota bacterium | reverse complement strand
ACCGTCATCAATCCATCGGAGGTTATCATGGTGCAAAAATGAAGCGTTATCAGGAATTGATTGCTTCCAGGATTTCTGAAGAAATTGCTGTCATCAGAATGAGTCTTCAATCACAGCGCCCCGAGGCACTGCAGGCTGTTTCCAGTCAGCCCGTTCTGAATATGCTCAATGCGGCTTATATCGTTTACAATCCCGATGTGGCGCCACTTACCAACGTCGGTGCTATGGGTAGTGCTTGGCTGGTGCCAGAGTTCAAGATCGTGCCTGATGCCGATTCCGAACTTGCCGCACTTAAGAATTTCGATCCTTATGCGGCCATGTTCGTGGACAAACGCTATGCCGGGCAATTGACGGGTTATTCCTTTAAACCCGATTCCACTTCCATCATCCGTCTTACCGAGTACAAGCCGAACCACCTGACGTATCAATTCAATTCCTCTGCTGAGCGGCTCGCAGTTTTTTCGGAAATCTATTACGACAAGGGGTGGAATGCTTATGTAGACGGTAAAAAGTCTCCATATTTCAGAACCAATTATGTACTTCGTGGTATGCGTGTTCCTGCAGGAAGTCATAAAGTGGAATTCAAGTTCGAGCCTGAGGTCATAGCTAAGGGTGAAAAAATCGCTCTGGCCAGCTCCGGATTATTGGTGTTGTTCTTGCTGTTCAACTTGTTTTTGACAGTTAGAAAGTCCCGTTCTGCATCCTGAACCGATGGCCGACGTTGTTGCACCGAAAAATGTGCTCTTTATAACCTACTATTGGCCGCCGAGTGGCGGGGCCGGTGTTCAGCGTTCGTTGAAGTTCATCAAATATCTCCCTGAGTTCGGCATACGTCCTATTGTACTGACAGTCGATCCTCAAAAAGCGACTTATCCGGTGCTTGATCCATCGCTTTGTGATGAGGTCGGTCCGGATGTGAACGTTTTCTTCACTTCATCATTCGAGCCGTTGAGGCTGCTGAACAGGTTTTCCGGCGGTAAAGCGAAGATCCCTCATGGCGGTTTCACCAATCAGCGAAAAGATTCCTTCACACAACGTCTCCTCCGATTCATTCGCGGTAATTTCTTCATTCCGGATGCGCGTGTCGGTTGGATAAGGCATGCTACTGCTCGGGCTGAACGACTGATACGTGAATATAAAATCGATACAGTTGTAATCTCATCGCCTCCGCACAGTTCGCAATTGATCGGACTGGCATTGAAGAAAAAGAATGATACTATCCGTTGGATCGCTGATCTGCGTGATCCGTGGACGGATATCTATTATTACGAGGAGATGCATCATTTTCCGTTCGCCCGTAAAAAGGATGCCGGATTCGAGAAAGAGGTGCTTGAAAATTGTGATGTGGCGGTAGTGGTCAGTGACCATTTGAAAGAACTTTTTCTTACCAAGTCGACTAAGCTTTCTTCCGAAAAATTCAAGGTCATCCCCAACGGATTCGATGCCACTGATTTCAGTAACACGATTGTTTCAGCTAAGGATAGCTTCTTGATAACGTATGTAGGGACGATTGCTGATAATTACGAGCCGGAAGTCTTTTTCGATTCAGTCAACCGATTTAGAAACGATTTCAAAGATGCCAGGATCAGGATCCGTTTTGTCGGGAGCCCGTCCGGGAATCTTGCCTCACTTCTGGAGAAATACGGACTTCTTGCAGCCACAGAGTTCATTCCTCAAGTGTCGCACGCAGAGGCTGTGGGCCATATGAATGTATCTTCCGCACTCTTGTTACTGATTCCTAATACGCGACATGATAAACTCATACTCACAGGTAAACTGTTCGAGTATCTAGGTTCCGGCGTTCCGATTGTCGGACTCGGTCCTGAAGATGGTGATGCCGCTTTAATATTGCAACAAAGTGGTACAGGAAGATTGTTCGACAGGCGACATGGGGAGCAATTGACAGAGCATATAAAGAGCTTGTATCTTAGATGGCTTGAGAATGGAGACATGAGACATGGGAAAGACGTCAGCATGTTCGAAAGGAAAAAATTGACCGGTACACTCGCCGATATCATCAAAAAGAATTAAACATCCGTAAACGTGTGTGGTATAGCAGGATTCATTGATGGTGGACTGTCCCATGAAAAGGGACGTTCTTTGCTTTCGTCCATGCTGGAGGCGATTGCTCACCGCGGTCCGGATGCTCGTGATCTATGGATTGATGGTCAGGTTGCATTGGGTCATAACCGATTAAGCATCATCGACCTGAGTGCCGACGGCACGCAACCCATGCATGGGTTCGACAGCGTTATTGTTTTCAACGGAGAAGTCTATAACTACCTGGAGTTGCGTAAGGAATTGGAAAACCAGGGTTTTGTGTTTCGAACTTCTACCGATACCGAGGTCGTGCTTGCCGCATACCGGCACTATGGTCAATCCTGCGTCGATAAATTCGTTGGCATGTGGGCGTTCGCAATGTGGGACATGACAAGCAATACTTTATTCTGTTCACGTGACCGTTTCGGAATCAAGCCCTTTCATTACATTTTGAACGGGGAAGCTTTTCATTTCGCGTCTGAATACAAGGCTTTGAGGCACTCTCCTCATTTTTCTTCGGCATTGAATATTTCCCAGGCATTTCGCGGATTGCAATTAGGATGGAATGCCTACCATGATGAGACCTACTATGAAAAAGTACGGACCCTTCCCGCGGCTTGTAATCTGATTTGGAAGGACGGAAAGGTCATCGTCAGCAAGTATTGGGATGTAGATACCAAAGAGCAAGTCAGCAACCGCAGTCATGAAGGGGATGCAGCTCAATTCAGGGAAATGTTCCTGCAAAGCATACGTCTGCATATGAGAAGCGATGTAGAGGTCGGTGGTTGCCTGAGTGGCGGATTGGATAGCAGTGCAATTGCATCTGCCGTTGGCACTTTGTTTCCGGACACGGCCTTCAAGACGTATACTGTTTATTACGAAGGAGAAGGAACTGTGGATGAGCGTCCATGGGTTAGTGAAGTTCTGCAAAAGTATCCGGCACTTGATCCTACGTACTTCCAACCTTCCAATGAAGACATCGCTGAATCCTTCGAGAAGGCGATTTATCATGCCGATGTGCCGCTAGCGGGCTCTTCTCCGATTTCGCAGTACTTTGTGATGAGAACGGCTGCAAAGCAGGGAATAAAGGTTTTGTTAGACGGCCAAGGTAGTGATGAATATCTGGGAGGATATTTGCATTCTTTCTATCGGCTGATAGGAGGGAAGCTGGGTGCCTTGAAATGGTCGTCAGCGCTTTCC
>JBJSZR010000305.1:0-2061 GCA_046090385.1 Bacteroidota bacterium | reverse complement strand
ATGTGTCCATATAATGTTTCCAGCCCGTTAAAATGGCGTATTACAACGCAGTTGCCATATCCACCTGGATTGAATTCAGCATAGCGCACTATGCCGTTGAACGTAGCGAAAAGCGAATCGCCCATTTCCAGAAAAGTATCCAGTCCTTTATGCACTTTTCCCCAACGTGGCCCATAGCCCCAGGTGAGACTACCGTACCAGTTGTATCGGTAGCGTTCGTTTCCCCTTAGGAGTTCGAAACGAAGATGCTTGGGCAACTTGGAGAAATCGGAGGTGGAATAATGAACCTCGGTGGTCCGCCAATCGTTCTTGAAAAACTCATCATTTGCAAGAATGACGGAAACAAGACTGTCACGATTGAATTCCAATTCAGCAGTGAACATTGAATCGACCATGTCTCTGAAGCGATTATCGTTGATAGCATCCACAGCATCCGGATGATCTTTTCGTACAAGCGCAGCAAGAGAATCCTTCTTCTTGTCAGCTACTACCGGCGGGCGATAAGGCTCTGGATTGTATCCGTACATGATTCCGTCTTTGATCCAGACGGTATCGTGGACTATCACCGTATCATGAATCTCCACATAAACCGTATCGGTTTGCACAAACCCTTTCTTGGATTGACCTATCGCATCCAAAGAGCTTTGACAGAAAAAAACACTGCTGATAATGAAAACCCACGAAAGGACTCCTATGTTTCTATGCTTCATCAGTGGGATTTTAAATAATCTTCATACTCTTTTTTATAGGCCGTGTAGGCATCTATCACAAAACCATTCTTATGGTCGCCTTCCGGATCGATATCCAATGATTTGGCCATCTCGGGCATTTGCTCATTGATCCATCTTCGGAAACGGTCACCCTCTTCTTTCGTCTTGAAGGGATACAACGATTCGGCATCGATACTGTCCAGTTTCCAAACGTAGCGGTCGTCATCATAAAGGATGAAGAAATTACAATTCTGCGGCGTCCACCACCTTAGAAACTTCGAACCGAAATCGGTTACGCGCACACAACCGATGCTATTGGGAGATCCGAGCATCCCCCGACTCAATTCAGCAAGCGCTACCTCATGTATCCCGTTGCTGGTCATTGCTTCGGGATAATCAGCTACCGGATGCATCAGCAGGAAGTTAGGCAACTGGGCTTTGCCTTGAAAATAAGTAACCTGGTTATTGCCTCCGCCGAGTAGACTGTCATGTTTTATATCGAGAGGCTCGTACCTGCGTTGTGTTTCCCAGTTTTTGGAACTGATACGGTAACGCCCCCCATAATAACTCCTTCTGGAATTGATAGGAAGACTTTCGTGCAATGTCCGGACTGTTCGACCATCCGGCAATGTTCGTACTGAGAAGGACTGCCTTTTACCTGAGATGGCGAACTTGCCGACCAGCAACAAAGTGTCTTCATAAGCTTCACACATGCACACGTGCTGTCCGGCTGCATATACGCTGGATCCTGCAACACCGTATTTTCGGACGATGGGGGGCGTTTTGTATTTCCAGACCTTATCGAAAAAATTCATAAACAAATCCGCTCTATCGGGATAAAGGGCATGAACAAGCGTATCCAACTGACTACGGGAAGAGTCATTGACAATTGCGTCATCAAACAGCTGCAGTAGGGTATCGGAAATATCCTTGAAATCGATCATTGCCGAAAGGAGTGGATCGATTTCCTGTACACCTCGATTGCTGGAATCCGCATTCAATACATTGAAATCACCTACTATATACCGGTTACGGTAAGGATGATCAGCAGGAAGTTTTTCATTGAAGAGCTCCTGAAAAGTAAATCCCACCTGACAACCGCTTTCATAAAGGGAAGTGTCAGCCAACATCGGCAGGTAGCAGGGATTACGTTGTGCATATTCGAGCACTTTTTCCTGGGAAATCGCACGCAGGTCTGTCTTGACGAATCTGACAGAATCGCGACGCAATGAATCCGCCAGGGCGAGGCTGTCGGTCTTTAATCCTTCAGACTTATCATCATCGCCAAGGGCGCAACCGCCTGCCATCAACCATAAAACCAAGACAATAGGACCTAATGCGCTTCTGAATG
>JBJSZR010000304.1:0-3823 GCA_046090385.1 Bacteroidota bacterium | reverse complement strand
GTTTCCTGTTCCTTTTCCTCAACAAAGGGGGTTTAAAACAGCTGGGCAAGTAGTGCTGTAGCGTACATTCACCTGACCAATTTGACTATTTTTGTAAAAAGAAAACTGCTTATTCTTTTGATGAAAATCATCAACCTGGTAGGAGCACGTCCTCAATTCATTAAGGCCGCCATGATTGGTCGCGAGCTGCGATCAAGGCAGGGCGTAACGGAGGTTATTCTACATACCGGTCAGCATTTCGATCGTGCTCTTTCCGGTGATGTCCTGGATGAGCTGGGTTTCCCCGAAGTCGATCATCACCTGGGAATCAACCAGCTTTCGCATGGCGCCATGACCGGCCGTATGTTGGAGGAAATAGAAAAGGTATTGCTGATCGAAAAGCCTGACATGGTGATTGTTTACGGCGACACCAATTCCACACTAGCTGGTGCTTTGGCTGCACGTAAATTGCATATCAAAGTGGCGCATGTAGAGGCAGGTATGCGCTCGTTCAACATGCATATGCCGGAAGAGGTCAATCGCGTCATTACCGATCGGGCTTCCGATTTCCTGTATTGCTCATCTTCTTTGGCTGTGAAACATCTCATGGACGAAGGCTACGGCCGCATGCAATGCCATGTCGTTGAGACGGGTGATGTCATGTATGACGCTTTTCTGCACTTCCTACCATTGTCAAATTCCAAATCCACCATCCTCCAACAGGTCAGGACGAAGGATTTCGCTCTTTGCACCATACACCGAGAGTCGAACACGGATAATCCTGTTGTGTTGGCTTCCTTGATGAAAGCATTGGAAAGAATAAACGAAGACATAGCTGTTGTTTTACCGCTGCACCCGCGAACGCGTAAGCAGCTTGAGAGATTCGGGCTGTCGACGAAAATTCAGCTCCTTTCTCCCGTTACTTACTTAGATATGCTACAGCTTTTGCAGCATGCTTCTATCGTACTTACGGACTCTGGAGGACTACAAAAGGAAGCTTATTTCGCTTCAAAGCCTTGTCTGACCCTGCGTTACGAAACCGAATGGACCGAATTAGTAGAAAGGGGTTACAACAAGTTGGTCGGAACCGATCCTGATTGGATACTCAATAATTTCCGTTGGATGATGGATAATACACCTGATTTCGAAGCGGGTATTTATGGCGATGGCAGGGCTGCAAACAGAATTGTTTCATCTTTGTTGACCCAGCAAAACTTGGTACACGCATGATTCCTTTTTCACCTCCACATATCGATCAAAAGATCATTGATGAAGTGATCGACACGCTTAAGTCCGGCTGGATAACTACCGGACCAAAGACTAAGCGTTTTGAAAAGGAGTTGGCCGCTTATTGTGATGTCCCATCTGTGCTTTGTCTTAACTCGGCTACTGCCGGACTGGAATTAATGCTTCGCTGGTTCGGAATTGGTCCGGGCGACGAGGTCATACTTCCGGCTTACACTTATTCCGCTACGGCCAATGTGATTTTGCATTGCGGAGCCACTCCGGTATTCGTAGATATCGGCTCTGATTTCAATATCAATCCTGAAAAAGTAAGAGAGGCGATAAGCAGTTCCACCAAAGCCATCATGCCGGTTGATTTTGCCGGCCTGCCTTGTGACTATGATTCTTTGAATTCGATCATCCGAGATAAAGAGATAAACGCACTTTTCAGGCCTGCAGGTGAGAACCAGGTCAAGCTAGGAAGAATCTTCCTGCTTTCGGATGCCGCTCACAGCCTGGGAGGCAGATACCAAGGTCGGCTGACAGGTTCTTTGGCGGATGCCACCGTATTCAGTTTCCATGCAGTTAAGAATCTGACGACTGCCGAAGGAGGAGCTGTAGCATTGAATTTTCCTTCACCATTCGACAATCAAGCCATTTACCAATCCCTTTGCATTAAGTCATTACACGGACAAAACAAGGACGCATTGGCTAAGATGCAACGTGGCAACTGGAGATATGACATTGTCGAGCCTGGCTATAAGATGAATATGACGGATATCTCTGCTTCCATCGGTTTGGTCGAGTTGTCGCGATATGAATCAGAAACACTTCCTGCGAGGAAACGTATCTGCAATACGTATGATTTCGCTTTCGCTGCCAAGTCTTGGGCGATATTACCCGATGCTCATGATGAAAAACGAGAAAGCTCCTACCATCTTTACCCTTTGCGGATCCGGGGTGTCTCTGAAACAGAAAGGGACGAGATCATCCGCCTTATAAGTGAGCAGGATGTTACTGTGAATGTGCATTTCATTCCTGTGCCGATGATGAGCCACTATAAAGGACTCGGCTATGATATTCATCGGTTTCCTGAAACCTATTCTAATTACTCATCCGAGATCTCACTTCCTGTTTTCTTCGATCTTACAAGCGAGCAACAAACTGTGGTGATAAGAAGTGTGATCGGTGCTGTTGAAGAAGTACTAAACAAATGATCTGATATGAGATACTTGATTTTGATTTCGACCATCCTGTTCGCGACCACAACAGCAAAAAGCCAGGATACGGCCACTTTCATCCATACCACTGGAAAGGTACTTGAGGCCTTACGTGCAGGAAAATACCAGGAAGTGGTTGATTTAATAGATCCGGAGGCGAAGCCCCGACCTGATAGCAGCAGGATAGGCAGTGCATGGCGAAACTTGCAGAAATCGAACGGCGCTTTTCAGGGGATTCTTGATACCACCTACCAGCATCAGTCTACCTACGATGTGGTGATTTTTCATTGCGGTTTCAATACAAAGAAGATAGATATCAAGACCGTTTATGGGAAGAATGGTTTGCTCAAAGGGGTCTTTTTCCTGCCAAACAGTGGTCGCGAAAACTATTCCTTACCTTTTTATTGCAGGACCGACAGTATCGAGGAGTCAGCGATAGAGGTGGTGAACGGGGAGATCCGATTGAAAGGTTTTTTAAGTGTGCCGAGATATCAGGGGAAAGTTCCAGCGATAATCCTTGTTCATGGGTCTGGTCCTAATGACAAGGATGAATCAGTGGGTGCGACCAAAATATTCCGGGATTTTGCATGTGGATTTCCCGGAAAAGGCATAGCAGTACTCCGATACGAAAAACGGACACGTGCGATGGCGTCTTCATTGGCACGGAGCAAGGCCATCATTACGCCGGAGGAGGAAACGATTTCAGATGTGGTTGCGGCTATCACCACGGTCAAAAGCGACCCAAGGATTGACACGACACGCATCTTTTTGGTTGCTCATAGCATGGGGGCATTTCTTACGCCGAAGGTGTTGCAACGTGTAAGCAGTGTAGCAGGAGCCGTTATGCTGTGCCCACAGGCACGGCCATTGAATCAGCTGCTGATAGAGCAATCGGAATATGTAGTCAAGAACGATACGGCGGCTACTGCTGAAATGAAATCCATTCTCGACTCGTTGAAACGTGAAAGCGCAAAAGTGGATGGATTGAAAGCTGCCAACCGTGGAGACTCTGTCAAGGTGATGGGTTTACATCCGGCTTACTGGTTGTATTTGAGGGATTACGATGCCTTTACAACAGCCAAATCAGTGAAGCAACCCCTGCTTTTCATATATGGCGGTCGGGATTATCAGGTCACTTCGGCTGATGAGTCTGTTTGGAAAGCTAAACTCAAAGGGCGTCCGAATACGGATTTTAAGAATTATCCTGATTTGAACCATTTCTTCATTACAGGCACTGGAAAAAGCAACCCACAGGAGTATCTGAAGGCCGGTAACGTTGAAAAGAAGCTGATCGACGAAGCGTCCGGATGGATTCTATCGGGTGGTAATTCCAAATAAAGGATATGCACCGATTCCTGATTCGTCTTTCAGACATCATACTGGGATCCGTAGGTTTATTG
>JBJSZR010000303.1:0-3879 GCA_046090385.1 Bacteroidota bacterium | reverse complement strand
CGAAAAAAAACCGCCCGAAGGCGGTTGCTGTTTCAAATCAGATCGATTAGCGGACTTTGCCTACGTAGGAACGGTCGCGCGTATCGATTTTGATTATTTCACCCTGATTGACGAACAACGGGACCATGATGGTGGCACCGGTTTCAACCTTTGCGGGTTTTAGAGTATTGGTTGCCGTATCGCCTTTGACACCGGGCTCAGTATAGGTGATTTCAAGTTCGGCGAAGGTTGGAGCCTCGGCAGTGATGGGCTGATCGCTTTCGAAGGCGATTTTCACAACCATTCCTTCTTTCAGGAGGTCAGCATTTTCTCCGAACATGTTCTTAGGAATATATGTCTGCTCGTAGTTCTCCTGATCCATGACCACGATGTTGTCGCCCTCTTCGTAGAGATATTGCATTTCTTTGAATTCGACACGAGCGACTTCCACTTGTTCGCCGGAGCGGAAGCGGTTTTCAACGATTTTGCCGGTCTTCAGGTTTTTCATTTTTACCTGATAAAAGGCACGAAGATTGCCGGGAGTGCGGTGGATGTATTCGGTAATCAAACAAAGTTCACCGTTGTATCGTAAGATCGTGCCAACTCTGATATCGCCTGTATCTGCCATGGTATGGAGCTTTTGTTTAGAAGTCGCAAAATTAACGAAAGCCCGATGAAATGACAAGTTTTCTGCCTCCCATGCCACTGAGCCATATTACATACCTTTGAGCGATGATGCTGATCCGGATCATTCTGATTTTATCGCTTTCCTGCATCTTCGGTACTTCGTCCGCACAAGACACTCTTCGTGTCAGTGGCAGAGCCTTCGACGCCACAGATCCTGCCCGGCGTTTGCAGGATCTGATGGTGATCAATATGCGGACTTCTCAGGGTTTTTTCGGGAAAGCAGACGGTACTTTTCTTATATCTGCACTTTCCACCGATACTATCCTCGTCGCATCTACAGGTTATGAATTTGTCCATTGCATGTTCAGGGATTCCTTGAAGCAAGAAGGGTATGTGGTGCAGATTCCGCTGCGCCGTTTGAAAGTGGAGCTGAAAGAGGTCACTGTTTTTTCTCCCAAGGAATTGAATGCTATTTATCAGGAAATTGAAAAGTTGGGCTACCGTAAAAGCGACTACCAACTGAGTGGTATCAATGTACTGGAGAGTCCCATTACCTTTCTGTATCAGGAATTCAGTCGTCTAGAACGCTTGAAACGAGAAAATGCCGAGCGCATCAATAACGAAAAACGAAGAGACCTTTTGAAGCAACTTCTTGTCAATTATGTCTCTTTCGACATCATTCAACTCGACAACGATGAATTCGATGCTTTCATCGATTTCGCCAACCCATCAGAGCTTTATATGAAAACCGCTTCCCAGTATGATTTCTGCATGTATATCAAGCAGAAGTTCGTAGTCTATCAATCCATGAAACCAAGGAAGTGGTGAGGCTTCGTAAGATGTAAAATGCTGAATTTTAGACTTCTTGCCAACCCCTATTTCTGCCCAAGGTCTTACTTCAGATTTTTTCTCCCTCCCATCGTGTTACAACTGCCGTCGCTACCGCATTGCCCATCACATTGGTAGCTGATCGTCCCATGTCGAGTAACCAATCGACCGCGAGTAACAGTGCCAGTCCTTCCTGTGGGATGTCGAAGGTCTGTAACATGCCTGCGATTACTACAAGTGAGGCTCTGGGAACTCCTGCCATGCCTTTACTGGTCACTAGCAGGATCAGCATCATGGTCAATTGGTGTGAGAGGGTGAGTTCCATGCCATATGCCTGCGCTATCGATACCGTCGCGAAGGTCATATACATGATAGAGCCATCAAGGTTGAACGAATATCCCAACGGGAGCACGAAACTGACGATCTTGTTTGGACAACCGAATCGCTCAAGTCCCATGATTGTTTTTGGCATCGCCGCTTCACTGCTTGCTGTACTGAATGCCAACAGCATAGGTTCTTTCACATGATTGAGCAATTTGAAAAAGCTGATGCCAGCCATGTGGCAGATGATCTGCAGTACTATGAAAATGAAAAACAGTAATCCGCCGAAGAAGCATAAGATGATCTGTGCGTAGCCTGAAAGTATTCCGAGTCCTTTCTCGGCTATAACCGCTGCGGTTGCACCGAACACAGCCATGGGAGCCAATAGCATTACGTAGCCTGTCACTTTCAACATGATATGCGCCACAGCGTCGAAAAAGTCAACGACAATCCTTCCTTTCTCCTGAAGGGATGCTGCCGCCATGGCAAAAAACAGCACGAAGATGATGATAGGGAGGATCTGGTTTTTAGCCAAAGCGTCAATTACGCTTTCCGGGAATATATGTGTGATGAAATCACGCGCATTGAATGCTTTTGCAGTGACCGAAGTGGTTGCTTGCTCCGTAAGTTGAAGTGCTTTTCCCGGTTCGAATATGTTCACGATAACCAATCCAAGCAGTAATGCTATGATCGTAGCAACCGTAAAATATATCATCGTCTTAAGCCCTATCCTTCCCACGGTCTTGAAATCACCTGCTTTAGCCAGTCCGCTCAGGAGTAATGAAAAAACCAATGGCGCTACGATCATTTTTATCAACCGCAGGAATATGTCGCTCAGGATTCTTAATCTGTCAGCAAGCACTTTGATTTCTTCCCGCGAAGAGATGTTACTATGACTGAGAGATCCGGAAATGATTCCCGCTAACAGTGCTATGATGATCCATCCGGTAAGCGAAATACGGCGTAAAGCGTTCAGCATGTCAGCGAAGGTAATAAAATGACAATCGGCTTTGGTTTTCCATTCAATGGAAAAAACGAACTTTGAAGTGTGCTTCCCGGGATATTCGATATTCGTATGCGTACTTTACTAGGAGACGAGTATGATTCTTTTCTTCATGCATTCTCTTCGCCACCTCCCACCAGCATTCGGTTCAATACCTTCAAGCCTACAGAGGTATTCGGGGATGCAGCAGTAGTGCCATGGTGTTCGGAAGGCCGATATTTGAATAGCCGGCCGCAATTCACCTTGGATCCGCTTTTTCATGCGGGGTGCTATTACGTGCAGGAGGCCAGTTCCATGTTCATCGAACAAGCTTTGATGGACTATCAGAAAAAATCGAGAGTCAGAACAGTACTTGATCTTTGTGCGGCTCCCGGTGGTAAATCCACTCATTTGCGTTCCTTGATACCGGAGGATGCCCTGCTGGTTTCCAATGAGATGATTTCTTCCCGTAACGCCATCTTATCAGAAAACATATCGAAGTGGGGACATCCAGGTGTCATAATCACCCGTAATTCGCCTGACTCGCTGGTCGGCTCCACGTTCGGATTCGATGTGGTGTTGGTGGATGCACCTTGTAGTGGCGAAGGATTGTTCAGAAAAGATCCGCAGTCAATAAATGAATGGTCGCCAGAGGCCGTTGTTTCCTGCGCGCTGCGACAACGGTCCATCCTTGACGTTGCAGTTGAACTTCTATCACCCGGTGGTTTACTGATCTATAGCACCTGTACATGGTCGGAGGATGAGGATGAACGTATCGTCGAACACCTGATCGGTACTCATTCCTTTGTTCCGGTAAGAATCGAACTTCCGTCAGGCGTTGTGCAATCCTCCGGCGGTTATCGCTTTTATCCGCATCGTACCCAAGGTGAAGGCTTCTTCTTATCGGCACTCGTAAAGTCAGCTGGCGATGAAAGGCCACGCAACAGGGTAAGAACAGCTGCTATTCCTGGTCGCAATGTCAAACCGGATTATTTCAGGCTTGATGGCGATTTCGAATACCGGGAGATAAATGAGAAAGTACGCGCGTATCCGGCGGGTATGATGAATTTGTTGGAGGAGCTTAGTTCCGGTTTTAATATCGTGCATGCCGGTTGCTTGATTGGAGAAAAAAAGGGCCAGGA
>JBJSZR010000302.1:0-1543 GCA_046090385.1 Bacteroidota bacterium | reverse complement strand
CGAAGCAAAGTGAAAGGAAGAGTCAGCACACAAACATCCGCAGTGACAGTTACTCCAGCCTGGAAATCGAGCACATACTTGCCTGCGATATCAAGAGAAATCCTGTTCAGCTTGTGGCGCAACTGTATGCGACCTTGTAAGGCACTCGCCAATGCATCAGGAATCTGCTGATTGCCTCCTTGTACTTTGTAACGCTCATCACTCAACCCGAAAATATCATACTGACTGTTTCCAGGATTTATCGTGAAAAGGAACAGGAAATTGATGGCAGTTTGGTCATCGATTTCACGGCCATACTCTGTCAAATAAGCCTGTTCAAGGCCCTTGCGTAAAAAAAGAGATTGGGGCATTCCAATACGATCGAAGTACTGACTGATACTTACAGCATCGAATTGCTGGACGGCAGGCGTATAATTAGTATAGCCGAAATCAGTCGGCAATGACTGGATGTCGCCCGCTATGACGGAAGCGTAAGGCTGGAAGGCCTGAATGACTTCTGCCTCGCTATAATGACGACCGTCGATGTAAAACGTATCATTCAAATAGCCTGATTCGGAAGAAACTTCCGTATCGAGTAGGTTTAAACCGAATTCCGCTGCAAGTGCCCGCATGTGACGATGTCCTGTATCGATGAACTCCCCACCCAGCTCCGTATATGTCCCCGGTGCGATGAAATCACGTTTGGTCAGAATACGTCCGCCGGTACGATCGGAACCTTCATAGACAGTAGAAGTGATTCCGCGCTTCATCAACTGATAAGCACAATTCAGACCTGACAATCCACCTCCTATTATGGCAATTCGTGGCTGAGGACGGTTGTTACGCTCAACAGGTTCGCCAAGCGTGGTTATAAAATCATCTTTCGTACAGCCCGGCAATAATGCCGCAAGGCCACTGAAAAGTGCCGCTTTGGAAACATCACCGATGAACTTACGCCTGCTGTATTCAGTTCGAACCTGATCCACCTGACGGATCAGCTCTTTCATTTCCGGAGCATCCTTCTGCCGACTTACTTCCGATAGCAGATATGATTTCCGGATGATCCGAAGGAAATGAGATTTGGAGGAAGCCATGTTAAAGGTGATATGGTTTCATTAATGCCATTTTATAGCATTAATATAACACTATTTGCAGGCTTAACCGGAAACTATCCCATGTAATTACCGGTTGGCTGGGTAAATGAACCACTATAAGTGGTAAAAACAACTTTGCCGTAAAAGTGAAAAACCAAAAAAGATGAAATCTTTTAAAGGTAACGCTCTATCGAAGTAATTGGAAGCCCTTACAGGACTAAAACGACCCAGTTGCACTTCTAACCGAAAATTTATCCTGAAACAGAACCGAATTGGTTATAAACCTCAACCCACCCTTATCTTCTGACCTATCTGAAGTATGGAATCTTTTTTCAATTTCGGATTCATTGAGAGCAGTTTCTTCATACTGATATGATAACGCTCTGCGATTTCACTCAAAGTATCGTTCTTACGTACGGTATGGATTTTTTTTTCCGAAGCAGTATTCCTTACGATTATCGCCTCCGTTT
>JBJSZR010000301.1:0-8102 GCA_046090385.1 Bacteroidota bacterium | reverse complement strand
CGGATAAGTCGATTAAGAATGGCGGGATTTTCAAAATACATATTCATCAAGCGTTGACCGTGAAATTCCATGGATTACAAGAAGATTACCAATAAGCAAAGCTAAACCACCTGAATCAAACCTTCAAATCTGCCCGAATTGTTTTTGCAACAGTTATGATCCTGAAAGGGATAATTTTTACTTCTGAAAAATCATGTACCTCTTCATTCAAAAAGACCACATCTGTTCAGGGATATCCTACTTGTTCAGGAATTGGATTTTTTCTTCGATATTTATGAAAATTCGATACTATTAATTTTATATTTGAATGCGTTGTATTCAGCGTCAGTATTATTTCCCGATCCATTATTATTCAAAAAATCCATTAAACATGAGAATCAATTATTTATTCTTTATCACCGCCGTTTCAATCCTATTCATTATCAGTTCTTGCGAACATACCACCAGGAAACAAAACAGCGATTCCGGTACGGAAGCGATGGCGGTCAGTACGCCCGCAGTTGATTCTGCCGCACTGATATTAAAAGATTCGGTTGAATCTGCAAGCATTTTTGATTCATTGATGGGTAAGTACACGAGTCAACAAAGATACAAAGTTGAATATGCTGAAGGATCCATGGACGGCGGACCTAAGATGGTTATGATGATTGCCAGGGAAAAAGAGAAATACTTGGTAAAGCACACTTTCAAGGGTACCGTGGGATATGGTTGTGGCGGGCCAGTTACTGAAGCCACTGCCGAATTTCTGAAAGCAGAAAAAATTTCAGACCATATTTTTAAACTTTCATTGAAGAAATCATCCTGCAAGTATTCAGATCGAGCAGGGTGTGACGAGAAGAATGTCAAAGAAGGAACACCAACTGAGGACGACCAGTTCAATCTGACTGTGGATTTGACTGATTCGAAGTCCATCAAGATCACATCGAATGCAGTAAAAACCAAGTGTGTTTATGCATGGGAATTCGAAGGAATGACTTTCACAAAAAAGTGAAATCTGTTTCTCTCTCATAACCGAATATTCTTTTATTCAAAAGCCCCCCGTATTAAAAGGATATAAATTATTTTGATTGTCTGCCTCCGTTTTTCATAAAGGATTATCGTATTTTCATGCCATGAATCTGCGATCAAGTAAAAATCTCTATCATATACTGCTTGTTTTCTTTATTTGTCAAACCATATCGTTCGGGACTTTGGGAGAAGCTACTGCTTTTTCAATAGGGAATCAATATGCGGACTCGACGGATGAAGCAGAGGATTTTTTCATGGCGTATGATACAATTTCTCCTTACTTGGAGTCAGATTCATCCTACTCAGATTTCTATGAAGCAGCTGATACAACCGATTACTTCGAATACGAGGTGGGTGAAGAGGGCGAACAGACTTGGATAGTCGTAAGGGCCTATCTGATTTATGACGATAACAAAGTCTCCTCAACAGACCTGATATCGAACGAAGTGGCCCTTTGGAATACCATCATAGGTGGTGGCGATTCAGGAGGTCCTTCTCACAGAATGAAAATCGTTTTGAACGGGATGGCAAGCGGATTCAAATTGGATATCCGCAATGGCAAACGTATTGCCCTGGTTCGGGAAAATCTGGATCTAGACGGTGAAATGGAATTCATGATCGAAGATACCGGATGTGAACAGGTCAATATCCTTGTTTACTTTCAAGATGGTGCCGTATTGACTGAAAAAGTCAATTTCATATGCGGAGAATGAAAACCGACTGTATCATGAAGCCTTTATTCTTTTTCATAATTCTTTTTTTCACCCATACTTTTCAAATTTACAAGGCGGTTGCTCAAGCAGATTCATCTATCGTCCATGACGATCGCTTCGTTGATACATCCGATACGTTGGAGTTTACCGATACAACCGCCCATTCGGACTTTTGCGGCTGCGAAGGTATCGAGCAGGTAAAGCGATGTAAATCCTGTTTTGAATCGGAGGGGCCCGTACTTAAAACCGGATATGACTTGAGTTTTGTCAAAGGCAAGATCATTAAAGGTTCCTGCTGGAACTTTGTAAATGAAGTCTATCAAAAATCCGGCGTTGAAAAGACGACCGTATTCATGACGAAGAAATCAGGTCCATTTGCAGATGTTTCACTTCTTAGACCCGGCGATTGGATCTATCATGTCAATTACGGATATCATGGAATCGAGCACAGTGCCATTTTCGTTTGCTGGAAAGATCGTAAGCGAAAAATCGCCATCACCATGAGTTACGTCGGACAAAATCGGCCCCGACCGGGCAGGTTGGACGAGGCCGATATGAAGGGCGTATATGGTATATTCAGGGCGAAGGATAATAAATAAAAAACCCGGACGATTGTCCGGGCGGTGATTTGAGCATTGACTTCAGGCTTTTGGCTTGTTCTTGCTACCTTTTGGTCTTCCGCGTCTTTTTCCAGTTGCCACTGAAGCAGGCTTAGTAGCAGGGCGACCGCGTTTTTTGGCAACGGGTTTTGCTTCGGCATTCTTCGCAGGGCGACCGCGTTTTTTGCCGGAAGGAGCGACAACTGATTTTTTAGCCGGGCGACCGCGTTTTTTTCCGGCTGGGCGACCGCGCTTTCCGGATGAATCGCTCTTCTTCTGTTTGAGAAGATCATTGATCTTAGTGTCTATTGAACGGATGGATTCAATCAGTTCCATGAACCCTTCAACAAGTGCATTTTTTTTCTTTGGTCTTGCCATTTTATTATTTATTTAAGTTGCGAATTAAGTGAAAATTATCGTCAAACGAAAAATTAAGATTCATGACTTTTTTCGAACAATCATGAATTAGCCATGAGATCATTAATATACCTATCTACATAAATTGATCTATTGATATAGTTTCCAATAACACATCCTTTGGAGGCCATCGAAAGAAGCGAAAAACATTATGATGATCACTTATTTATAATTGCTCCAGTCATCATATTGGCCTATTTTTGACAATTAACGATCATTAATGGTTTTTTCCAGTTTATTTTTTCTTTTCTTTTTTCTGCCGGCCAATCTGTTGTTGTATTATCTGGTTCCAAACCGGTCGCTGCAAAATCTGATTTTGGTCATTTTTTCTCTTGTATTTTATGCATGGGGAGAACCGATATGGGTAGGATTATTGGTCTTTTCCGCTTTCGTGGATTATCTGAACGGGATTTTCATAGATAGATTCAGAGGACGCCCATTGGCAAGAATAGGAATTGTCAGTACCGTTTTTTTCAATATCGGAATCCTGATGACTTTCAAGTATTCGGATTTCATCGTTGAGAACGTGAATTTTCTTTTCGGTACGGGTTTCGAAAAACCCGGATTCATGTTGCCTATCGGCATTTCATTTTATACGTTTCAGACGATTTCTTATACGATTGACGTGTACAGAGGCGAAGTTCCTGCTCAACGGTCATTTATGAAATTCCTACTGTTTGTTTCATTATACCATCAACTTGTTGCCGGTCCAATTGTAAGGTATTCCCATATAGCTAATGAGATAGACAACCGAATTTTCAGACTAAGGGATTTCAGCAGTGGCATCAACCGCTTTTGCAGAGGCCTTTTCAAGAAAGTCTGCATTGCGAATATTGCAGGATCCATCAGCATACAGTTTCTGATGACCGACAAGGAGCACACTACAGTATTCGGTGAGTGGTATGGTCTGACACTTTTCGCTTTGCAGATTTATTTCGATTTTTCAGGTTATTCTGATATGGCCATAGGGCTTGGAAGGATGTTCGGCTTCCATTATCATGAAAACTTCAAACATCCTTATATAGCACGTTCAATAGCCGATTTTTGGCGAAGGTGGCATATATCTCTTCAGACATTTTTCCGGGACTATGTATATATACCCTTGGGAGGCAACCGTAAAAGAGCTGTTCTGAATATTTTCATCGTATGGAGTCTGACAGGATTATGGCATGGAGCAAGCTGGAATTTCGTGCTATGGGGACTTTACTTCGGCCTGCTGCTATTTATCGAAAAAAAGCTGCTTGCCGGTTTTCTTGAACGAGCCCCCGTCATCATTCGACATCTTTATGCATTGCCACTCATACTTTTCAGCTGGTCACTTTTTTATTTCACTGATCTGGGGGATCTGACCTCCTTCATCAAGACGGCCTTTCATACTACGAGCGCAGCTCTATACGATGTAAAGCTTCAATCATCCATTAAAGAAAACATGTACTGGATTCCATTCACGCTTATACTTTGTATGCCGGTTTATGATAAGATATTCAAACTCATCGAAAGGGTTTTCAAAAGCAGCCTTTTGACATCCTCCTTGACGATGATTTTTAACCTGGTGTTGTTTTCACTGTCCGTACTATTATTGGTAGGAAGCAGTTATAATCCTTTCCTTTATTTCCGTTTTTAGAAAGATGTCGACCGGTAAACACCATCGGATCATGGATGCTGTCAACAGCCTGTTTTTTGTGACTGTGCTGCTTTCGGGCGGAATACTTTTTTTCTTGTTGCCTAAAAAGCAGATATCTGAAAGTGAAAACAGAAGACTTGCTCCACTGCCCCTACTGACAAGTGATGCATTCCTGTACGGAAACTACTCTGACAGCATGGAGCAGTATTATTCGGACAATTTCATTTTTCGTGATTCGCTGATCGAGTGGGCCTATGTATTCAAAGATCATTTCGGACATAGGGATCAGGACTTTCAGGTTTTTGAACAAACTCCTCCGACCAAAAAAAAGTCGAACGAATCAATCGAAGCAGCACAGATGCTTATCAGCGCAGCTGTTGATTCCATGACCCGGAAAACGGATTCACTTTCTCTTGAAATCGAAGAGGAAGACATAGAACCGGATGATGCGGAATTCCAGACGATCAATTCAATCGTCATTTCCCGTGGGAGCGCTATTCAAAGTTTTCATGGTTCGAATTATTCCGCCCAGAATTTCGCCAAGCTAGTCTCGGAGTATCGTCAGGCATTCGGGCCGGATATGGACATCTTCTGCATGGCTATTCCGGTAGGTAGCGATTTTTATCTGCCGGCTTCTTATACTGACAATCATCATCGTGAATCGGATTTCATCAATGAATTCTATAATAATCTGGAGAAGTCGATCATAGGAGTGCGGGCGTATGAAAATCTCGCAAAGCACAAAAGCGAATACATCAAATTCAATACCGATCATCACTGGACTGGAAGAGGCGCTTTTTATGCATATGAAGCATTCTGTCAGGCTGCAGGCTTCACGCCAAATCCCATGAGCGCTTTTACAAGAAAAGTGATCCCCAATTTTCTTGGAAGCCTTTATTTCCGTACCAAGAGTGCTGACTTACGCCGTAATCCTGATAGTGTTGAATATTTCAAGATTCCTGACCCGACGCGCGTCTCCATTTACAAAGCCGACATGAGCTATTCGCGTTCTTCCAATCTTTATTACGAGACGGCTCGTGGAAGCGGAGGTTACGGCGTTTTTCTTGGCGGCGACCATCCCCTGACACAAATCATTTCGACGCCGAAAACCGGTAAAAAGCTGATGATTTTCAAAGACTCTTACGGCAATGCATTCGCACCCTTCATGGCCAGCCTTTACGACGAGGTGTATGTTGTAGATTACCGGTATTTCGAAGGAAGTATTCGAGATGTGGTGAACAAGTTCGGCATCACGAGTATTTTGTTCTGTCATAATGTATACATGTTCAATGCCGGCTATACTGTACAGCGAGAAAGAGCATTGCTCCAACGAAAGTCCGGATCCAAATTCGAACTCGCCAAAGAAGTCACTAAGAAAGACTCTACAGCTTTAGTCAAGAGCAATACTGTGAAAAAACCGAAAGACACGGAAAAAGAAGTTAAGCGCGAACAGAAGGAAAGTAAGACACTGAAAATTCATGAGTCAAAATCAAGCGGAACCGAAATCGTTCGTCATAAAGTGAAATCGGGCGAGGACCTTTATGCTCTTTCCAAGGAGTATGCCGTCAGTGTCGATCAGATACGAAAATGGAACAGGCTGAAAGATGATGAGATAAAGGAAGGACAATCATTATTCATCTGTGTACCGAAGTCTGTCGATTCCGTATCTTCAGATCCTATCGAGTCTACAAAGTAAGTTCTCCACTTATCAAGCAAATCTTCATTACCTGACGGTGTTCATATGTCATTGAAAAAAATCTTATTTTTTTTACCTCTTCTTTTCTCATATGCATCTGCTTCGGTACCCGACAGCTTACCCTTTATTTGTCATGATGCCAATGTTGTTCAGTTTTTTTCCCGTGAATCAGGCGCTTTGTTTTTTGATAAAATGATGCAGGACAAGAAAGAAAACGTCATAATAGCGCATTTCGGAGACTCCCACGTGCAGCCAGACCATTCGACTGCTGTTTTGCGTGAAGCATTGCAGGATAAGAAAGGATCAGGCGGAAGAGGAATGATTTTTCCTTATGCGATCGCCAAGACATATTCCCAGTGGGATTATACATCGTCTTTTACGGGGTCGTGGCGAACAGGAAATAATATTCAAACGCCCCCCAGGGTTCCCGTTGGAATTTGTGGTTTCGCAGCTGAGACATCTGACAGTATAGCGACTTTCACATTCCGTTTCAAGAAACCGCTCGAGCCGGGCCCGAAAAAGATAAAGGTCTATTGCAATAAGAATGCCGGCGGCTATAAGGTCATGTTGAAAAGCAGAGGAATTACTTATTCTGCATCAATCGGGCCTGATGAAAACGCAACGCTTCCTTATGTTCTTTTAGAAGCCGATGCTGTGGGCGACACATTGGAATTCGCTGTCATGAAATCGAAAGACGGAACAACCTTCTCATTGCTTGGAGTACTTTTGGAAGAAACAACTCCCGGATTGAAATACCTCGATTTGGGGGTAGGCGGTGCGAATTTCACCGCGATACTTTATCAGAGCTATTTCAAAGAACAGCTCTCAGAACTCAAGCCGGACTTGGTCGTACTTGACTGGGGAACAAATGATATTGTTTCAAAGAATGCCATTCCTTACAATATGGAGGCCACCATCAAAAGTGTCATCAAGCAAGTTCGTGTTGCTAGTCCCACTACCTGTATCCTCCTCACCTCTGTACAGGATATGAATTTACGTAGGAGAAATATAACAGCCGCTGCACCATTTTCAAAGCTGGTAGAGCGAATAGCTATGGAAGAGAATTGTCTTTTTTATGACTGGTACCTGGTAGCGGGCGGTAGCCGCTCCATGAAGTCGTGGGTTGCCAATGGAATAGGTGGAGGCGATGCCTTACATCTCACAGGCGAGGGATACCGATTGAAGGGACGATTGCTTGCTGCTGCCATTTTGAAAACCATCCGGTATTATGAATCCGTCAATAGGGATTCACTCATTTTACCTGATTCCTTGCCTTCTTGTTTTAAGACACCGATTATTCCCGATAAAAGCCAAGGGCTACCAACCGCTATCAATAACGGCAAGCAAGGTTATCGTATCATAATCATTAAGAAAGGAGAGTGTCTCAGTATGATTGCCGAACGTTATCGGATTAGCATCAAGGAACTGAAGCGCATCAATGGGCTGAAAGGTGATACGATAAGGGCCGGCGATAAACTGAAGGTTCCCAAACGCTGAACACCATAAAAAATCAGTTCAGTGTCCATTTTCGCATTCCGATGGTTTTCAGAATGGCGATTTCCGGCATCTGTTGTCCATAGGCAAGATCGACCAATTGTGACAATATCGTGTTGCTATTATGAAGAAACATTCGAATGCAATCCGCTTTGTTGAATTCCCCCATGGCTTCCAGGTCATTGCCAGGAACAAAAGCACGAACCTGAATCATTCCACTGTTTCTTTCACAACGTATTTCGAGTATTGGATTATGCTCGTTGAAGGCATCGATGTAATCCTTCATCCTGTGGAATTGAAGATCTCCGAATATCAAGGGAAAGTTAGCCGATGCCATGAAATCATTGTTTTCCTTATCCAGCATCAAACGAATATCCACCAATGCCGTATCCAATCGCAAACCCATTGCATAGCGCCAAGTCTCTTGAATCGAGTCATTTGAAAATGCATATTCGTTTGAACGAAGCCAACGTTCGATAAAGTTTACCGGATACGGCTCCTTCATCGATTGTGGACGGTTGTTCGGTAACGGCGGGGCCGGCGGATCATAG
>JBJSZR010000300.1:0-992 GCA_046090385.1 Bacteroidota bacterium | reverse complement strand
TTATGACCTTGTTCTGCTTTTTGAATGACTCAAGTGAAACTTCAGATGCCCTTAACTGACTGTCAATGGCAAGTATGGTTTCATTGATAAAGTCGATTGACCGCTCCGAACCCTCCGATTTACGCTCGCGATCATATCGGTTGTATTCATCCATCACTGTGTTCGCAAAGTCTGATGCTTTGTAGGGATTATTGTCCTGCACCTGGATTCTGACTGTCTGCGCGCTTTGATTGAGAATGGTGACCAATAGTTTACTGGAATACTCATCAACAATATCTTCAGGGTTATTGATGATGAAGTAGTAGGAGTTTTTCTTGATCCTGTTCTGTTGTTGAAGGATCTGATTGATGTCACGCACAATCACCTTCAATCGTATCGCTGAGGTAGTCAGCCAGGAGTTGACTTTCCCGTCAGAAATGATTTCCTGACCTTTAAAAGGGTATTCAATTGTGAATGCGCCGTTCTCTTGAAATTCCAATTCGAATTTCGTGCCAATTATAGCAGAATCCAATAACACATATTCGATCGTATATGGACTTCCAAGATAATTCTCATTGTCCAGCACATTACCTCTGGAGAAATAACTCACCGCCATGGGCATCTTTGAGATGACACGATGCGACATGATTTTGGAGCGAAGGAGTTCAACGTCGCCTGCCAATTGATTCATTCCCATGATCTCGTTCAGAGGTGCGGTTTGGTAGTTCAAGACGGCTGTAGCATTGTTGACAGAACCGATTTTCAGTACCGCATAGGATTGATAGGTAGGCTGGGAATATCTGAGATAGAGATAAGCGATGACCAACGAGAGAGTCATCAACAGAAAAAGGAAGTAGGAATACCTCCTTGCGATGATGGCAAATAGTTTGGAGTCGAAATCCTCGTTCAGGTTGGTTATTTTCTTCTTTGCCATTTACCTGTTCATGCTTTGATCAGGTTGAACACCAACAAAAGAGTAGTCAAAAGTCCGATGATCGGGAAAGCACGTTGGT
>JBJSZR010000299.1:0-1154 GCA_046090385.1 Bacteroidota bacterium | reverse complement strand
AATTCATGCTTTCCGATTGCGATACACAAATAGCCACCAAGCAATGCTCCAATATTGATACCTGCATAGAATAAGGAGAAACCTGCGTCGCGACGACTGTCACCCTGATTATAAAGTTGACCGACCATGCTTGAAATGTTCGGTTTGAAAAATCCTGTTCCAACCACATTGAATGCGATGCCCAGAAAGAAAAATTCTTTCGGATCGATGGCCAGGATCACACTTCCTGTGATCATCAAAAGTCCGCCCCAGAATAAGGATTTGCGGAAGCCCAGGATCTTATCTGCGAACAAACCACCGATGAATGTGAAAGCATATACCCAAGCCTGCGTGGCCCCATACTGCAGGTTGGCTGCTTTTTCGTCCATCATGAGCTGATGCACCATGAAGAAAGTGAGCATTCCACGCATGCCATAGAAACAGAAACGTTCCCACATTTCCGAGAAAAACAATGCCCATAGTTGGCGCGGATAGCGCCCCTTGAAATCTCTTATCTGGTCGAGTGTGGATTCCATTTGTACCGAGTTTGTGTCGAATGTAGGAAATTCGCATCGAAAATATCAAAGATCAAGCCTACAAATGGAATGAGCCTCTTACTACAAACAATCGTTGCAGATGCTTCCGGAAATCGTGAACCTTGATCTCCGTTAAGCCACTCCTACTCCGTGACAACTCTTGAACTTCTTACCGCTGCCACATGGACAAGGATCGTTCCTGCCGACTTTTTGCTCGACACGAACAGGCTGTGGGCGTTGCGGTTGCTGTGGTGCTCCTCCTGGCACTCCTGATTTGCCGCCTTCTGGCGAATCGGACTTACTGGTCTGAAGGCTACGCAGATCCTGACGGGGTTGCGGACGCGCTTCTCGTACCTGTGTCGCATCTTGCTGTGGAATCAGTCCCTTGAACAGGAAGGATATAATTTCTCGGTTGGTTTCACCGATCATCCGTTTGAAAAGTTCGAATGATTCGAACTTGTAGATGAGAAGCGGATCTTTCTGTTCATACACGGCATTTTGTACCGACTGCTTCAAATCGTCCATTTCGCGGAGATGCTCTTTCCAGGCATCGTCGATCATGTTCGAGATGATTGATTTCTCAAAAGAGGTGATCAGCTCCCGTCCATCGGTATCATAACACTTTTTCAGGTGGGCGAC
>JBJSZR010000298.1:0-13015 GCA_046090385.1 Bacteroidota bacterium | reverse complement strand
GAGCTATCGGCTATGACAAGCATGTTACCCTGATCGTAGACAGGAGAGTAATTGAGCGAATTGAAATTGATGAAATGCCGGGCATAAATGCCGGCATAATCGATATCCAATACATTGACAGCGTTGGAGGCAGGCCACTGCGAACCTCCAGAAGCCTTTAACCTTAATGTAATTGCATGGTAAACCCTGAGAGTGCGTGTTGCATGATCATAGCGGAAAGGAAAGAATCGCAAGGACTGGCCGGTGAAATCACGCAACACATAGGGTGTTCCGATATTGACAAGAGATTCGGGAAAAATTGAATTTCCCGCATAAGCATCGCCAAACTGATACGGCACCTCTGAAGGGTTCTGATCACGGTAAAGATTGCCTTTGGATGGAGATACCGCCATCGGAAAATCCCTGAAAGCCGAACTAACAACCTCTACTTCACCGATTCCGGCAAATGGGACCAGCAATGGAGCAACCAGCTTCGGCAAATCCGGAGCACCTGCCTCCAATATCGGAGTACAGCCAGGCGAACTGATTTTTTGATAAACGGAACCGTCAATGCTCACCTCTTGTGTACTGAAACCTTCAACTCTGATGAAAAGGAGCAATTCGGATTCGGTCTGACTGAGCACACTGATTGTTGCTTCTGTGGGTTCAGAGGAGGTTATTCCGGTCCAAGTTGCTGAAAAAACAGAGTGTGAAAAAAGCGAGAAAACGAGGAGTACGACTTTGCGCATTAACTATCTATTTCCACACAAGTTAGTGAAAAAGCAGAGCCATTTTTAACCGCCCAGTTTCGGGTTTTCTTTATGCCGGTCAGCGTCTCGGGTGGTCTTTTTATCGAAATTACGGGTAATCGCCGCAGATAGATCGACTCCGGTCTGGTTCGCAATGCAAATCAGTACAAACAGTACGTCAGCCAGTTCATCCGCTAGGCTCTGATCGTCTTCTGACTTTTTTTTCGATTGATCGCCATAGGTCCTGGCCATTATACGAGCAAGCTCTCCTACCTCCTCCATCAAAACGGCTGTATTTGTGAGTTCACTGAAATAACGGACTCCATACTGCTTGATCCAAGCATCAACTTTGGCTTGCAGCTGTTGGATGGTGATTGTTTCATCGTTCATTGCCCAAACCTACTAAGACGGATCCGATGTGGAAAATGAAATGGAAAAAATAAGCTGCACAGCAAACATCAACTTTGGCTTCAAGTAATTTTGAAGCTACACCAAACCAAAGAATCATGTTCAGAAAAATGATATTCATCTTGCTTGCAATAACAGCATTGGCAGGTTGCAGTAAAGAATCCCCCCAAATCGTGAATACCCAGGAACTATACACTTCGGGGGGATTCATAAGAGGAACCGTATCGGGAACACGCGCCAACGGTTTGGCATTCAGTTTCCCATTCGAACACCTTTTTTACTTTGAACAGGACCAGTTATCATATTATGAAATATCCGACCTGTACCGCATGGAGATGAGCAGATATCCCACAGGAAATCCGGCTATGAACGGTTACAGTTATCTTGGTTTTACACTTTTTTCGATGACACCTCCTTATGGACTTGACGAGTTAACGTTCGACGGCGAATTGTTCGGAGATATCGGCAATGGACAATTATTCAACTTCAGCGCATATGTGAATAATAATACTGCGGCATTCTCAAGCGTAAACGTGACGAATTTCTTTTTCGATGGGGCCTCACGAACGGCAAATGGAAACTTCACGGTCCTGGTTGACGGAGACGACAACCTGACGGGGAATCCCGCCGTCATAAATGGAACTTTTCAGAGCGTTCCGGTATTGCAAGTCGTTAGCCGCAGTACAAACAAGGTTCACATACCCCTCAGACCAAAAGATTGATTCGGAAAAAATCTCATGTGAGCCCGTCCGGTCGACGGGCTTTTTCATTCCCTATCCTTAGTATCCATCCAAATGGTTACAGGTCCGTCGTTTAATATTTCCACTTGCATATCGGCTCCGAATTCACCGGTGCCGACTTTTTTTCCAAGTGCTGCTTCAAAACGCGTGATGAACTTTTCATACAATGGGATCGCTGACTCCGGTCTTGCGGCCCTTATATAAGAGGGTCGATTACCTTTTTTTGTAGCGGCAAACAATGTGAATTGACTAACTACGATTGCATTGCCACCTGTTTCAACGAGTGAGCGATTCATCACACCGTTTTCGTCAGAAAATATTCTCAAACGCGAGATTTTTCCTGAGAGCCAATCGATGTCCTCATCCGTATCCTGCTCCTCGATTCCTAAAAACAAAAGTACGCCGGGACCGATAGATGATTTCACGCGGCCACCGATGATGACCGATGCCTGCCTGACTCTTTGGATTACGCAACGCATAGGACTCTGATTCAACGAAAAATGTCCTCACCAAGAAGAACACTCATGTAACTGGAATATCTACTGCTGGCGATTTCTCCTGACTCTACTCCACGCTTCACCGCACAGTCAGCCTCATGATCATGAAGACAATTCCCGAATTTACAGTTTTTGCTTAATAGAAAAATCTCGGGGAAAAAATGAGAAACTTCATATTTATCGAAATCTATGGTGCCGAATTCCCTGATGCCCGGGGTATCTATAATGAATCCTCCATCGGGCAATGCATGCATCTCTGCAAAGGTTGTGGTATGAGTACCTTTCTGATGTTGAGCGGAAAGATCGGCCGTCTTCAAGGACAAACCGGGAATAAGGTGATTCACCAGCGACGACTTCCCTACTCCACTGTGTCCGGAAAACAACGTGGTTTTACCCGATAGTTCAGCACGTAATTCGTCCAGGCCGATTCCTTTGACAGCAGAAACAGGAAACACCTTGTAACCTATTCCCTCGTAGATTTCAGTAACTTCTGCGATGAAATCCCAAGTAGCCTCGTTGTACAGATCGCACTTATTCCAGATGATGCCACCTGGAATAGCATAGGCTTCGGCTGTTGCCAAAAAGCGATCGATGAATCCAAGTGAAGTTTTAGGCATAACCGGAGTTGCGATCACGAAAGCACGATCGATGTTGGCAGCCAGGATCTGGACTTGTTTGGAAAGTTTGACAGACTTTCGGATGATATAATTCTTTCGGGCATGGATATTGGTGATTTGCCCGGCATCATCACCTTCTTTCCAATCCAAATCGACACGGTCTCCGACCGTGAGCGGATTCGTAGCCTCAAACCCTTTCAGACGCAGATTGCCTCTTATTCTGCAGGACAAGGTTTGACCTTCCTCGGTTCTGACCAGATATTGGCTTCCGGTGGATTTGATGACTGTACCTTCCACTGCGGAAAGGTACGAAGAGCCTTTCAGACGACGACGTGGCGGTTGTCAGGAATTGAGTAATTTTAGAGACCTAAAACGATACTACCGTTTTATAACATGTCCATTTCCGTAAAGAAAATCACGAAAATCTTTGGCACTCAAACCGCGTTGAGTGACGTCTCCTTTGAAATAACAAAAGGACAAGTGGTGGGTTTTCTAGGACCTAATGGTGCAGGTAAATCGACGATGATGAAAATCATCACTTGCCTGCTTCCTCCCACTGAGGGCGATGTAAAGGTTTGCGGTCGTGATGTGATCGATGAATCTCTTGAAGTCAGGAAACTGGTAGGTTATCTTCCCGAACACAACCCGCTCTATCTGGAGATGTATGTGAAGGAATACCTTGAATTCATTGCTGGGCTGCATAAGATTTCAGGTAACAGGTCGCATCGAATCGCTGACATGATAGAAGCAACCGGTCTTGGACAGGAACAGAGGAAGAAGATCGGCACCTTGTCAAAAGGATATCGGCAACGGGTCGGTCTGGCCCAAGCGCTGCTGCATGACCCTCAAGTTCTGATTTTGGATGAACCCACTTCCGGTCTTGACCCCAACCAGCTTATTGGAATACGTCAACTGATCAAAGAAACAGGTCGAAAAAAGACAGTTCTGCTTTCCACTCATATCATGCAGGAAGTCGAAGCGATCTGCGACAGGGTCATCATCATCAATAAAGGACGCATAGTGGCCGACGACAAAACCGAATTGTTACAGCGTCGGTCCGAAAAAAGCGCAGTCATCACCGTGGAATTCGATAAAGCTCCGGAAAAAGGATCACTCGAAAAACTGGAAGGCGTGCGAAAAGCAACAAAGATCTCCGGAAGTACCTGGCAACTCATTTGTCACGAAGGGGCTGACGCACGTGCAGCTGTTTTCAAGATGGCCGTAGATAGTGGTCTTACAGTATTATCCTTATCAAGAGTAGAAACAAGCTTGGAAAGTGTTTTCCAGGAACTTACAGGTACGAAATGAAACGTCAAGCAACAGTCATCATCCTTTACTTCCTGACCTGGCAAGCGATTTGCTCAGCTCAAGGAATTTCGGCGTTCTCGGATTACCGCGGATACTTCTATGCCTTTGATAATGGCAACTTCAACAAACTCGAGTACCTGCCTATCAATTCATTCAAAGCCGGAAGTAACGGAATTGCATACGTGGACAACCGGAATGACTTCAAGGTATACAGTGGCGGTAAATCCATCAATCTTCTTAACGCCGCCGATTTCAAGTATTGGGTCACTGACTATCTGGTGGCATATAAAGTGGGGCAGGTTCTATATGTGAATGATGGTGCAGACAAAAAACTACTCTGCTACTACAATACTAAAATGACGGTGAGTGACAGCATGGTGAGCTGGTTCGATGACAGCCAATATACTTTCAACATTTACTATAACGGACGAACAGCAGTATTGGAAAATTCACTGTTGGAGCCTCCTAAAGCAGTCAAAGCCGGCTCGAATACGCTCGCCTGGATCAACCAATCCAATTTTTTCAATGTATTCTATCGTGGAACAGTAGTCAATCTTGACGATATCACTCCGATTCAATTTGAAACCGGTCGCGATATCCTCGCCTGGGTGGACGGATACAACCAGTACTTCAATATTTTCTACAATGGAGATACGGCCATCGCATCTACATTCGCACCTGATTCTTTCAAAGTAGGAAACGGCGTTCTCGCTTATGTGGACCAGACGGGCAATTTCCAGGCATTCTACAATGGTGGTATAAAACAACTCATCCCGGACCGACCTGATTTCTTTTTGGTAAAAGGCAACCTCATCGTTTATGCCTACAACAATCAATTCAACGTCTATTACAACGGCAAAAACTATCCGGTTGAGCGCTATATACCCGCTTCCTTCAAAATCGGACTCAACAGCGTCGCTTATCAGGACCCAGGCGGATCACTGAAGTTTTTTTCAAAAGGAGTCACTTACACGGCCTCTACCGAGTATATCAATGATTTCGATGTGACCGGCGACGTCTTGCGTATGGCTGTCGGCACCAACACCACCCAGTTCTTTTGGGATGGTCAACTGTACCAACAGTGACCGCTTCGTCGGGCTGTATTTTTATTACATTTGGCGCTCAAATTGAAACACCTAACCGTTAATGGCATACCTATTCACTTCCGAATCCGTATCCGAAGGTCACCCGGATAAAGTGGCTGATCAGATTTCCGATGCTCTCATCGATTATTTTTTGGCTTATGACCGCACCTCAAAAGTGGCTTGTGAAACCCTCGTCACCACCGGCCAGGTAGTGCTTGCTGGCGAGGTTAAATCAGAAGCATATCTTGATGTCCAGGACATTGCCCGCGAGGTGATCCGAAAAATCGGTTACACAAAGGCCGAATACATGTTCGAAGCAGATTCATGTGGGGTCATTTCGGCCATCCACGAACAGTCGCCCGATATCAATCAGGGAGTGGTAAAAAAAGATCCTTGGAAACAAGGAGCGGGCGACCAGGGAATGATGTTCGGTTACGCAAGTCGCGAAACCGACACTTTCATGCCTCTGCCCTTGGAACTTGCTCACCTGTTGCTCCGTGAGTTGGCAGTCATCCGTCGCGAAGGTAAAGTAATGAAGTACCTGCGCCCCGATGCGAAGAGCCAGGTGACCATTGAGTACAACGACCATCACCAGCCCGTAAGAATCGATGCTGTCGTCATTTCTACTCAACACGACGACTTCGCAAACGAATCAGCGATGTCGGCTAAGATCCGCAAGGATGTCATCAGTATTCTCGTACCACGTGTTATGAAAAAGCTGCCTAAGCGTGTTCAATCGCTCTTTAATGACAAAATCAAATACCATGTCAACCCGACCGGCAAATTCGTTATCGGCGGACCTCATGGTGATACCGGCCTTACCGGCCGAAAGATCATCGTTGACACGTACGGTGGCAAAGGCGCGCATGGGGGCGGTGCATTTTCAGGCAAAGATCCATCCAAAGTGGATCGCTCGGCCGCTTATGCAACTCGTCATATTGCCAAGAACATGGTTGCGGCAGGTCTCTGCGACGAAGCATTGGTACAAGTTGCTTATGCAATCGGTGTTGCTGAGCCGGTTGGTTTGTATGTGAACACATACGGCACTGCCAAAGTCGATTTGAGCGATGGCGAAATCGCGCGCGAAATCGGTCAGTTATTCGACATGCGTCCCTATGCTATCGAAAAACGCTTCAAGCTCCGTACTCCTATTTATCTGGAAACTGCTGCCTATGGACACATGGGTCGCAAACCCATGAAAGTAACCAAGGTGTTCAACAAAGGGAAAAAGAATGAAAAGTCGATGACCGTCGAACTTTTCCCTTGGGAGAAATTGGATTATACAGTAAAAATCAAAAAGGCCTTCGGCCTCCGCTGATGAAAAAGCCCTGCGATTGCAGGGCTTTTTTGTTGTCTCTTTTTCTCAGGCAGTATGTTCCTTTACGATTCGTGTTAGCCAACGCAACATAATCAGTATGCTGGCTGCTGCAAGCAATGTGAGGAAAAAGTTCACCATGAAGAAGTCGGACTTGTCATCGTATCTGTCCCACATGGAAGCGAGCACACCCGATAATTTATTACCGATCGACGTAGCCAATGCCCAGCCTCCCATCATCAATGCGGTGATACGAGGAGGGCTTAATTTGGATACGAGGGAGAGGCCCATAGGACTCAGACAAAGCTCTCCAAAAGTGATGACGCCATAGGTGCCGATAAGCCACCAACCGGAGCTTTTGATGGCGCCATTGTTACACGCCGAGACGGCAGCTACCATCACCAGACTGGCCAAAGCAGTTATCAGCAGTCCGATGAATATTTTTCCGGGAGTGGATGGCTCCCTTCCTCTTCTTCTGAGAAATCCGAAAACAGCGATTACGAGTGGTGTAAGCATCACTACGAAAAACGGATTGATCGACTGGAAAATCTCTGTGGAAAGCAGATGAGTTTGCTTTCCTTCCTGCTTCTTGGATGGATCATCAATGTTCAGAAAGTATGGATTGTAACCGTACTCTTTTTTCAATTTACCATTGTCACCTTTTATTGTCCTGAATTGATGGTCAACAATCGGAAAAGAGTCTTTTACATAGGTGATATCCTGCACCATACCCAGCGAACGGGCAGCAGGCAAAACCTTGGCAGGTAATTCCCTGTCAGTATAACTTTCCGCCCAAGTAGTAAGCGCAGTTCCGTTTTGCTTGAACACTGCCCAGAAAATGATGACTACTCCGTATATGGCCAACAAGGCCTTGACCGGACGTCTGTCTTGCTTGTCGATCCTGAATAAAAGGCTGGCATAAAAAACAACCACCGGGAGAGCTCCGAATAGAAAAGCATCTGTTGAATCCGATCCAAAAATATTCCCTGGAATCATCCATCCAAGGATGCCGGCGATTGCGGCCGGTAACAATACCATGGTGAAAACTCCGGAGATACTCATGTCGCCTGGCTTGGATGCTTGTCGCACATCCACATGCTTGTAATGTTTATTGCCAAGCCAAAAAACAGCAACTCCTATGAACATACCCACACCGGCTCCAATGAACGCTTCCCCCCACCCGAAAGTGTTTCGTAAGTAGGCTGCGAAGAAGTTGCAAATCAGGGCACCGACATTGATTCCCATGTAAAAAATATTGAATCCGATGTCCTTGCGTTCCTTGTACTGAGGGTCGTTATAAAGTGCTCCAAGCAATGTTGTGATATTGGGTTTGAAAAAACCGTTACCCAGTATCATTAGCACCAAAGATGTGATGAAAGCTGTTTTGCCGGGTATCGCCAAACCCATGTAGCCGAGTCCCATCAAGACTCCACCTATGGTAATGGACACCCTGTATCCGAGCAACTTGTCTGCAAGTAAACCACCGATAAACGGTGTCAAATAGACCAGAGCGATGAACGTGCCGAAAATGTCAGAGGCCTCTTTTTTTTCAAGTGCCATGCCTCCATCCACTGAATCCGTCATGTAAAGGAAAAAGATACCGATCATCAGGTAGTACCCGAAACGCTCCCACATTTCGGTGAGAAACAGGAAGGGTAATCCGGCCGGGTGTTTACGTGTTGCTGTTTGCATGGAAATTCATATTGGGTACGACAAAAATAGGATTTCACACAAGGTGACAATGGATTTGCTTAATCCTGTAAATTGCATCAGTGAGCCGTCAAAAATCAATCCTTATGCCGCTATTAATGCGTTGGGCCGGTCCTGTTTCGGGTTCTGCACTTTATATGTTCCTCGAAAGCAGTGGCCTTCCAAACCAGATGTGCGCAGTAGCCGGACTCGCCGCATGGATGGCTGTATGGTGGATCACTGAAACGGTTGATTTAGGTATCACCTCGCTATTGCCCTTGGTGATCTTGCCTGTGACGGGTGTAATGGACATGACCGATGTAGCAGCCCAGTACATGGAACAAACGGTGTTTCTTTTCATCGGAGGTTTTTTCATGGCCTATTCCATGGAGAAATGGAAGCTGCATGAACGACTCGCCTACAGAATCATAATCGCTACGGGAGCGACTCCGGTGCGTGTACTGTCGGGCATCATGATCACTACCTTTTTCGTTTCGATGTGGATATCAAACACAGCAACAACCCTCATGATGTTGACAGCTGTGATGGCCATAGTACAACATAAGGACCTGTTCGATTTGAGAGTGCGTAACCGGATGGCGACCGGATATCTGCTTGCTTTGACATACACCGCAAGTATCGGCGGTATGAGCACCTTGGTAGGCACACCGACCAATATGATTCTAGCCGGCTTCATCGAAACCAATTATCAGAATAGGATCGATTTGAATTTTATGGATTGGTTCGGTCAAGCATTTCCAATGGCTCTGACCTTGGCTATTGCCACTTTCTTCGTGATTAGGTACCGTTATTTCCGAGAAGGCGGAAAACGTCCATTCGATCTGGGATTCATCAGGCAACGATATGCAGCATTAGGGAATATGACGAAGCAAGAGATCCGAGTAATGGTCGTTTTTTCTTCCATCGTTCTGCTATGGTTCACTCGAACAGATATCGATTTCGGATTTATAAAATTCACCGGCTGGACCCATTTACTTCCATGGGGAACTATGGTCAAGGACAGCACGATTGCCATCATCGGATCATTGGCATTATTCCTGTTGCCTTCCGGAAAAAACAATGAATCGCTACTGGGATGGGATGATGTCACCCGTTTACCATTCCGGATACTACTGCTGTTCGGCAGCGGATTCGCACTCGCAGCAGCATTCAATAAAAGCGGACTTGCTACCGCTATCGCAAGCAAACTTACCGTACTGCAAGGCTGGCCGGTCATCGCTTTCGTAGTAAGCGTAGTGATATTGGTCACTGCATTATCAGAATTCGCATCTAACGTTGCCAGTATCCAGCTCATGCTACCGATCCTTGCTCCACTTGCTGTCACTTTGAATGTTGACCCACTCTTGCTGATGGTACCTGCTACACTGGCAGCATCACTTGGTTATATGATGCCCGTTGCAACAGCTCCTAATACCATAGTATTCGGGACTGGAATGATCCCCATGCGTGAAATGGTCCATACCGGTTTGGTCATAAACATCATAGGGGCGATTCTTATCAGCCTCTTTCAGCTGATATGACACTGATATCGATTCGAATTGAAGTGCCCACCCGATACTTAAGAAAAACTCGCTTCCAGTCTGGAAAAAAATCCCTGGACTCATAAAGTCCATTCATAGGTCTATTGGATTTCAGAAGCCATGAAATTGATAAACTAAAAACAGGATCCATAATATGAAAAGTGAGGAAGGCCCAGAAGTAATCCGTGCGCTTTAAATAAAAATCACTCCCCGGTCAACTTCAGCAGCCTGTTGATCAGCTCAGGATCATTCGGACGAGGTGCATTCATCTCGAGGATATCACCCTTTTTGTCCATGATCATGTAGCGAGGAATACTGTTGATTTGGAAATACTTGCACGCAGGTGAATTCCAGTTACCTGGAGAAATGACATTCACCCCTTGGATTCCCATATCATTTATGGCTTTTCTCCAACCCTCATCGCTGGCATCTATGGAGATATAGAGGAAAATGATTTTTTTACGCTGAGCCTCGGTCAAACCATCGTGCAAAGACCGTGAGGCAGGCATCATGGCGCGACAGGGTCCACACCAGCTTGCCCAAAAATCGATATAGACCACCTTGCCTTTGAAATCGGAAAGTTTAACGACTTTACCATCAAGATCTGTCAGGACCAATTCACCGTCCTGATTGACCGATGGTTTTTCCTCAACTTCTTTGTCGACCGGAGCTATCGCCTTGCGCTCATCGCAAAGAGTATTGATGATGTTGAAATAAGTCCTTGGACCTGAGTCCAGCTGCGATAATTGAGTCTTCAGCTTTTTGATCATGTAGGGAGCCAGATTATTGCAGTCACTCATCATGAATCTCGCCAACCAATATGTATAAACAGGATCCGAAAGCTTCTCACGGGCTATAGCCGATTTACGATCGGCAGATGTGGTGAAGTCTTTGAATTTATTGAACTGGTTTGCTTTGGAAGTCTCATAGGTGACATAATAACGGAGGAATTCCCTATAAGCCGGATTCACAAGGCAAGCAGGTTGATCGGGATTCATCTTTGCCATTCCCTCCAGCATAAGACCCGGAAGAGGCGTGACTACCAGGATCTTCTGATCGCTGTTCGCCCTGATGATCGGATATGCGAACAGGAGTTGCCAATAGTGAAAATCTATTTCATTCCTGAAAAAAGTTTGGAATGTCCCACCCGATGCAGACCAATCCGGATCCGATTTTAAGAAATCATGATGACGCTTTCGCTGGCTGAAAATAGCCATCTCGAATTCATCCACTGTTTTCGAAAGCATCACTTTGTTCTGAAGAGTGTCATTGAAATCATCAGCGAACTGCCGATAAAATCTTTGAAGAATGCCATTGGATTTTGCACAACTACCGTCCATTTGAACAGCGCCTGACTCATCCACCCTGAATTGAAGATCTGTTCCCGGCTCAGCGAACAATCCGAAACTGTAGGTGCCGAAAAGCAATGTGACCAACCGAGCTGCGCCCAGTCGGACATTTATCTGCGCCGTACCTGCATTGAATGTGACTTCATTCACTTCAGGCTGGATTCCAAGTCCGGTACGGTCGATGACCAACTGGGCTTTGGAAGGAGCACCTGATGTGAAAGTCAACTTCACCATGAAATCAGGTTGTGCTACGGATATCACCGGACCAAGCAACCAGGTGAACAGCAACAGTACGGATGTTTTTTTCATGATCATGCAATATTTACCGGCAAAGGAAACAAGACATCAATCACCTTGCTTACCCTTGCTTCTGAAGTAGATTTCGATTGGAACACCCGACAAGTCAAAGTGTTCGCGCATCTTGTTTTCAATGAATCTTTTGTACGACTCATTGATGTACTGAGGAAGATTACAGAAAAAAGCGAACTGCGGAGTCCTGGTCGGCAATTGAGTAATGTATTTTATCTTGACATATTTACCCTTGATGGCGGGAGGCGGATTATTTTCAATGATCGGCAAAAGAAAATCGTTTAGCTCGGAGGTCTTGATCTTACGACTACGGTTTTCAAAAACCCTCACGGCCTCCTCCAATGCCTTGAATACGCGCTGCTTTTCCAGAACGGAAGTATAAACAATAGGCACATCCGTGAATGGCGCGACTTTCGTCTTTATATAATCAGTGAATCTGTTGACAGAGGAATTGTCCTTCTCCAAAAGATCCCATTTGTTGACGATGATGACAACGCCCTTGTGATTTTTTTCAATGAGGTGGAAAATGGCAAGATCCTGAGCGTGCACGCCCTTTTCTGCATCAATCATGAAGAGACACACATCACAATCCTCAATCGCGCGCACGGAGCGGAGCACAGAGTAGAACTCCAGATCCTCTTTGACTTTAGCCTTTCGCCTCAATCCGGCAGTATCCACCAGATAAAAATCATGTCCGTATTTGTTATATCGCTGGTGAACGGTGTCACGTGTAGTGCCGGCAATCGGAGTCACAATGCTTCTGTCTTCCCCTATCAGCATGTTCAGGAAAGATGATTTACCGACATTGGGTTGTCCGACAATTGCGAACTTAGGAATGTCCTCTTCAACAACATCTCGTTCATTGGGCAGCGCCTTTACGATTGCATCAAGCAATTCTCCGGTACCAGAACCGTTCATGGCAGAAATACACCAAGGCTCACCCAATCCGAAGGAATAAAACTCCACAGCATCGTTTGCCCGAAGAGAATGATCGACTTTGTTTACGACCAAAAAGACTTTTTTACCTGCCTTTCGTAATAATTGCGCGACTGAGTCATCCAGATCGGTGATGCCCGATTCGACATCGACAACGAACATCACGAGATCGGCTTCCTGAACAGCCACTTCGACCTGTTTGCGGATTTCTCCTTCAAACACATCGTCAGAGCCACGCACATAACCACCCGTATCAATGACGCTGAACCGACGACCATTCCACTCGGCATGACCATAATGGCGATCTCGAGTAACGCCGCTTTGCTCATCCACTATGGCTTTACGAGACTCCGTCAGCCGATTGAACAAGGTGGATTTGCCGACATTGGGTCGGCCTACTATTGCAATGATATTTGACACGGGAAAGCTTTGAAGCAAATTTAACCAAATTATGCGAGTTTCTATTGATTGGACATTCACCTACCTTTATTCG
>JBJSZR010000297.1:0-1084 GCA_046090385.1 Bacteroidota bacterium | reverse complement strand
GCTGGTCGCGACCTTTCCAGCCCAGCAACATATAATAGTCCTTACGTTTTTTTCTTTTGTGGATGACAGCATAATAAGCCGCACCGAACCAACGGTCAGGCGTGAGACGTTCAGAATCCGGTTTTCGGATAACGGATGTGGAGTCGTTCAAACGTTGCAAGAAAGTCCTCTTACCGTCAGCCGAACGCCATTGCAAATAGCCATGAAACTGATATCTGTCACCGGAATAGGAGGGAACGACCCATGAGAACAACCGCCACCTTTCGTCGGGTGAGTTCGTACATGAAATATTGGTAGCTATTTCCGGATTCTTTCCAATATTACTGTCCGCTTTGAGGAATTCAAGAACTATACGGTCAAGTCGCTCACTTGCCGAGCGCCGTATTTGATCTTCTTCACCCCTCTGGATACGCTTCACTTCAGCAGCAATGGAGTCCTTTGAAGGCAGCTGTTTTTCTGCAGATTGAGCGATCAGGGCGTTAGCACTGATGAGGAAGGTTGAAAGAAGGATGAAAACGACTCTCATGTTGGTGAAATATCGAATAAAAAAACCGCAACGCGTCGGCGTTACGGTCTAATATCTTGACAATCGTTAGTCGATCAGGCGTGCATCTTGTCCTTCTTCGCAGTGAGTTCGTCTTTTGACTCACGGAAATCAGGATCATCAACGCAACAGTCCACCGGACAAACAGAGGCACACTGAGGCTCATCATGGAATCCGACACATTCGGTACACTTATCAGTAACGATGTAATAGATATCCATGGCTTTTGGCTCCTGGGCCGCATCTGCATCAATCTGGGATCCGTCCATGCGGGATACCATTCCTTTCAAAGAGGTGCCGTCGGCAAAGCGCCATTCGGCTCCACCCTCATAAATTGCATTATTAGGACACTCGGGTTCGCAGGCACCTCAATTGATGCACTCTTCCGTGATTTTGATAGCCATAGCTGATTTACTTTATAATTTTGGGGTGATAGAATGAATACAAAAGTACAGAGAATTTGTTCGTGAAAAAACAGGAAAAGGTTTCAAAAAATGGGTTTTTCTGATAGAAAGAAGTCGCTGGCAGTTCTTGGCAATT
>JBJSZR010000296.1:0-6403 GCA_046090385.1 Bacteroidota bacterium | reverse complement strand
TTGAACCGGGAAGAGACGATTGCAAAAACCCGTAATCAGGTATATGAATTACTGAAGAAGACCATACGTCCTGAATTCCTTAACAGGATCGACGAAGTGATCATGTTCCAGCCCTTAGATCGTGAACAGATCAGAGCTATCGTTGCTATGCAGTTCAATCAATTGAGCAGAATACTTGCTCAAAATTCGATTACGTTGACTGCCACACCTGAAGCAATCGATTGGTTAGCTCAATTAGGCTATGATCCTCAGTTCGGAGCCCGTCCGATGAAGCGGGTATTACAGAAAAAAGTAATGAATGAACTCTCCAAGCAGATACTTGCAGGAAAGGTGAGAAAGGAAGACCGCATAGAATTGGATGTGGATGAACGCAATGATTTCCTGTTCAGGAATGTCATCAATGAAGCCGTCATTTGACAAAAACGCCCCATTAACAGGGGCGCTTTCATGGACTTGACTTTTAGGTTTATCAATAAAGAGATGCCTTCATTGGATTGTTCTTCTCCTTTTTCACGTCATCCCAATCGATTGCAGTGCCGATTGAAATATACATGAGCTTGGAAGGTGTACCATCATATGGAAAAGGTGTCTGACTGTTGCCATAAACAACTCCTTCCGTATTAAGCTTAAGAAAATCGTTGATATAATAACGGAATCGGACATATGCGCCACCTTTGAAATTCACTTCAGCGAATAAAGAGGGATTGAACAGCTCCGATCGGTTGGAAAACCACTCGGAATATTTCGTTTTGGTATCATTCGCAAAAACCTTCTTCTTATAATTGAAAAAAAGTTCCATTTCTCCTCCAAAAGCAAAGAAGAAATTATTCCTCATCGATCCGATTTTAAGCGCCAAAGGAACCCCAAGCGCATATTGGCGGTATTTCACTTTTATATTAGTGGTTCCGTCAAACATCTTACTGATGAAACCGACGTTTCTGATTCCGAGACCTGTATATAAACCGAAAGAGTTGGAAAAATCGTAATGCAATTGCTCAGTAGAATTGAAAAAAGCGGAGAAACGCACTACAGGATCTGCAGAAATGACAGCACCTGGACGTGAAACTGCCTGACTGTTGGTGTCGCCGCAATCAGCCCATGAAAAAATCAGCTCACTTGCACTTTTAGTATAAAAACTGCCGATGTCATGCTGCATGACTTTTTCCTGAGCAGTAGAATACAATGAAAGTAATGCTAACGGAAGAAATAATAGTTTTTTCATGATGGATCCTCTTATTTATTGCTAAAATAATACTTTGTCATTAACCCGATTTTACACGAAAAAGATAGTTACACACATGGATATCAAAGGTGGATAAGTAGTCGTATTTTAGTGGTGGATACCATCTATGAAATCCGATATCCGTCAACTTCTACTACAATACTGGGGGCATTCCCACTTCCGCCCTTTGCAGGAGGAAATCATAATTTCTGTGTTGGAAGGAAAAGACACCCTGGCTCTTTTACCTACTGGAGGCGGGAAATCCGTCTGCTTTCAAATACCTGCACTCTCAAAAAAGGGAATGTGCCTGGTCGTATCACCACTTATCGCGTTGATGAAGGACCAGGTCGAAAGGCTTAAATCTAAGAACATAACGGCTGCTGCTTTGGTATCCGGTATGAGCAGACGGGAATCGGAAGCAGTCCTGGAAAATTGTCTTTATGGAAAAACAAAATTCCTGTACGTTTCTCCTGAAAGACTCTCATCTGAATATTTCCGCTCGCGTGTCATCCACTTCCCAGTAGATCTGATCGCAGTGGATGAAGCTCACTGTATTTCGCAATGGGGATATGATTTCCGTCCATCCTATCTCGCAGTTGCCCAAATACGTGAATTGATTCCTGATGCTACAATACTGGCTTTGACTGCGACTGCTACGCCTGCGGTACAGCATGACATCCAGGAAAAATTGCACTTCAAAAAAGAGAATCTTCTCAAGTCCTCTTTTGAACGTAAGAATCTTTCTTATGTGGTTTTGGATGAGGAGAAAAAAATGCAACGTATAGTAAAGATCATACAAGGCGCCGGCGGGTCAGGAATCGTTTATGTAAGAAGCCGAAAACGTACCAGAGAAATCGCGGAAACCCTTTCCTCTTCGGGTATCTCCTCTTCTTTTTACCATGCTGGAATGAGTATGGAAGAAAGAACCAATGTCCAGAACAGATGGATGACAGGACAAGTGAAAGTGATGGTCGCAACTAACGCTTTCGGCATGGGAATCGATAAGCCAGACGTACGTTTCGTCGCTCATATGGAATTACCCGAAAGTCCGGAGGCTTATTTCCAGGAAGCGGGCCGCGCCGGTCGCGATGGCCAAAAATCATGGGCTGTTCTTCTTTACAACTCCAATGATAAGATCGAGTCTGAAAAACGTGTTGACATGGAATTCCCCTCCATCGAAGTCGTAAAAAAGGTTTATACTGCTATTTGCAATCATCTTCAAATACCTGTCGGTGGAGGAAGCGGTTCATCATTCGATTTCGATGTGGCCCATTTTTCAAGAACATATGCGATTCCTTTGCATACATCTCTTAGCGTGCTCAGGATTCTCGGACTTCAGGGACTTTTTGCCTACTCTGAAACCCCGGGGCTTCAATCGCGACTACGATTCCTTGCCTCTCCTTCTCATGTTTATGAGTTACAGGTGAAAAACAAAACCCTCGATCAGTTATTGAAAGTACTGATGCGTTCATACGAAGGGCTTTTTGACGAATATGTTACCATCCGCGAAAGCGATCTGGCTCATCGCACCGGGATAACTCTGAAGGAAACATTGGATCGGCTTCGCAATCTGCACGCCATGCAGATAATCGATTATCGACCTGCTAAAGATGAACCACAATTGACCTTTTTAGAGGAACGCCTGGATATCAGGAATCTCTCAATCGATCCGGAGGTATTGACGAGAAGGAAGGCTAGATATAAGGAGCGCCTTGAAACCATGATCAGGTATTGCGAGAACAAATCCGTATGTAGAAGCTCTTTTTTACTTGATTATTTCGGAGAGAAATCAGTAACAAGATGCGGAATATGTGATGTATGCCTTGAACGGAACCGGTTATCGGTAAGTGACTTTGAATTCAAAAGCATTGAAGAGTCCATCCTCTCCCTGCTGAAAATATCGCCTTTGGCTGTTGAAACACTGATCGACAGGTTGCATCAAGGAACTCCCGAGCAAAGGCTGAAAGTGATCGGATTCCTAATGGACAATGGTCGGCTTGTCATGGGTACTCATGACCAACTTCGGTTAAACGATAGCTCCAGTTGAAGCGTTGACAAAAAACGCGAATACTCGGACACCGAATTGAAGGATTCCAATACCTGAACCGTACATTTGCAGCAATGGAATCAGCCATCAAAACAGTCAGGTTACATAAAGGCAAGGAGCGTTCGCTGAAACTCATGCACCCTTGGGTTTTTTCAGGAGCCGTCCGGTCTGTGGACACGAGCATTCGCGAAGGCGATATTGTCGAAGTGATCTCATCAGTTGGTGAATTCCTGGGTATCGGACATTACCACGAAGGATCTATCAAGGTCAGGATATTCTCTTTCGAACAAACACCTGTTTCACAGTCATTCTGGAATGATAAGTTCTTAAAGGCTTTGCGACTTCGAAAAAATCTTGACCTCATAGGGAATACTGAAACAACATGTTACCGACTGGTTCATGGTGAGGGTGATGGTATGCCGGGTTTGATAGTGGATATTTACGGAAAGGCCGCAGTCATTCAGGCTCATACCGTCGGCATGCATGCACTGGTTGATAATTTCAGCGAGGCATTAAAGGTGACATACGGTGAAAATCTCACTGTCATTTATGATAAAAGTGCGGAAACACTTGGAAAGAACCGTGCACCGGAATCGACAAATCGCTTCCTGTTTGGGGATGAAGGACAAATAACTATAAAGGAATCAGGCATATCATATAATATAGATATCATTGAAGGACAAAAAACCGGTTTCTTTCTCGATCAACGTGAAAACCGTAATCTGCTTCGACGTTACAGTAAGGGAAAATCCTTACTCAACACCTTCTGTTATTCGGGCGGCTTCTCCCTTGCTGCACTTGCAGGTGGTGCTGAAACAGTAGTTTCTATAGACAGTTCTTCCAAGGCCACTTCCCTTGCATCATCCAACACAGCACTGAATCATTTTGAAAAACATGATATATTGACGGAAGATGTTTTTGATTTCCTTAAAAAGGACAAGCGAAAATTCGATATGGTCGTTCTTGATCCGCCTGCTTTCGCCAAACACCTAAGCTCGGTGGATAATGCTGTGATCGGTTATCGTAATCTGAACACACTCGGCTTCTCCAAAGTCAATGACGGCGGACTGCTGTTCACCTACTCTTGTTCACAAGTAGTGGACAAGCAACTTTTCAGGAAAGTGGTCTTTCAGGCGGCGGCACAGTCTGGCAGGAATGTCCGGATTCTTCATCAGCTGAGCCAGTCACCCGACCATCCCGTCAGTATTTATCACCCGGAAGGCGAGTATCTGAAAGGTCTCGTTCTTTATGTAGATTGAAAGATTCAAAATGATTAACTACTCCCAATTTGCAGGTTAACAGTTCATACAAGGATATTCTTAGTGTCGCTCTGCCAGTCATGATCGGTAGTCTGGCCACAACACTATTGAATATAACCGATTCTGCATTTCTCGGTCGTGTTGGTGAAATAGAATTAGGCGCATCTGCCATCGGAGGAATCCTCTATTTCACCTTCGTGATGATTGGTTTTTCTATCGGCACCGGCGTCCAGATTCAAATTGCCCGGAAAGCGGGTGAACGGGATCATTCAGGCATCGGCCCTGTGTTCGATCAGGCTATAGTCGTGCTAGTGGTAGTTGCGGTTTTTCTGTTCATATTGCTCCGTTTCGCGATGCCAACCTTGGTAATCGCATCTGTAAGAGATATGAAGGTCGCGTTGGCCGTCAATGAATTCCTGAGCTACCGAAGCTTTGGCATCTTCTTCATCATGATTGCCACTGCTTTCCGTTCCTTCTACGTCGGAGTCGCACTACCAAAAGTTTTTGCTGTTTACTCTTTCATAATGGCCGGACTGAACATCGTTTTGGGAGCTGGTTTGATTTTTGGAAAATGGAATTTCCCTGAAATGGGCATCTCAGGTGCGGGACTTGCATCTTCTCTGTCCGAAGCATTGGCACTTGTTTTCATGGTGATTTGGACCGCAACACGACCAAAAATAAAAGAATTCAGGCTGTTCAGATTCGATAACCTGTCATGGAGCCTAACACGAAAACTTTTGCTGTTATCCGCTCCATTGATCTTGCAGAATCTGCTTTCGATGGGTGCCTGGTTCCTGTTTTTTGTATTCATTGAGAAAATCGGGACACATGAGCTGGCCGTTTCCAATGCTGCAAGAGGTGCCTATATGATGGCCATGACCCCTATCTGGGGTTATGCCGTAGCAGCAAATTCAATGACCAGTAACCTGATCGGTCAGAACAGGCAAGTTGAAGTAATGGCATTGAATCACAAGATGGTTTATTTGGCCTTGCTAACATCGGCTTTCACAGGGTTGTCCCTGCTACTTTTCCCTGAAACCATTATTGGCATTTTCACGCCTGACAAAGAACTGATACGTCACTCGCTTGGAACCATCCAAGTGGTTATCGCTTCTCTTTTCTTTTTCTCTACTGCTAATGTCCTTTTGAATTCATTGAGCGGAACCGGGGCAACTCGAACGGTACTTCGATTGGAGTTCTTTTCCATTTTTCTCTATATGATACATATTTACGTCACCACTTTTGTCATACGTTCCAGTGTAGAGGTTGTTTGGCTATCGGAAATCGTTTATTGGGGATTCATCGGTATAGGATCCTACTTGTATCTTCGCAAAGGGGATTGGAAAAACATCATCGTTTGAAAAATTGAAAAGCAGCATGAATCGTATCAAGATCGTATTCATGGGTACTCCGGAATTCGCAGTACCGTCTTTGGAAGCCTTGATAGCTGCCGGTTATGAAATCGTTGGCGTCGTTACCGCTCCCGATAAACCAGCTGGAAGGGGGCAAAAAATGACAGCATCTGCCGTAAAGAATTGCGCAGTCAAATATGGGCTTCGGATTCTCCAGCCAGCTAATCTTAAATCAATAGAATTCCAAAAAGAACTTGCATCACTTAATGCCGATCTTTTTGTAGTAGTGGCTTTTCGAATGCTCCCTGAAACAGTTTGGTCTATGCCGAGATTAGGCACCTTCAATCTGCACGGATCACTACTACCCGACTACCGTGGAGCCGCACCCATAAATTGGGCTGTGATGAATGGAGAGACGTACACAGGTGTCACTACCTTTCTTCTTCGGCATGAGATCGATACAGGCGCCATCATCCTCCAGGAAAAAATAGCGATTGGTTCAAATGAAAAAGCAGGCTCGGTT
>JBJSZR010000295.1:0-1466 GCA_046090385.1 Bacteroidota bacterium | reverse complement strand
CAATAAATATCGCCTATGCAAAAAATCATCGATGCCCTTGTCCACTTCCGCGATGAACGCGATTGGGGCCAGTTTCACGATCCGCGTAATCTGGCTCTGGCACTCAGCCTGGAAGCCGCCGAACTGAATGAACACTTTTTGTGGAAGAAGGACACCGACGATATAAATACTGATGGCTTGAAAGAAGAGTTGGCGGATGTGTTCGCTTATGCTTTTTTACTTGCCGATCGATGTGGCTTTGATGTAGAGGAGATTATCATGGACAAGATCAAAAAAAACGCCTTGAAGTATCCGGTCGATAAGTCGAAAGGATCTGCTACCAAATACGACAGACTTTGATTCATGATTGTCTACCAATCCACCAAGGCGGGCTTTCATGATGATATTCTCTCGGGTGATATCGAAGGAATCATACTGAACAGACTCAAACAGCAGACCGGAAGGAAAGTCGGTCCCAACGAAATACAATCTTGGAATAACTCCCTTCCATACATGCACACAGTGGTGTATGACGAAGGTGTTCCGGATGATGCGGGCATCAGTGTCGAGTTGCAGATTCCGCAAACTTCCAAGCGCATCGACTTCATCATCACCGGGCAGGACGCTGAAGGAACCGACCATGCAGTCATTATCGAACTCAAGCAATGGTCCAACGCCACGTTGACGGCTATGGACGGCATCGTTCAGACCCGGTTTGAGCACGGTAATGCACTGGTCAGTCATCCGAGCTATCAGGCATGGTCCTATGCAGCACTGCTGGAAGGATATAACGAAGCGGTGTATAACGGCAATATCCGCCTCAGCCCGTGTGCTTTTCTTCACAATTATAAGCCGGATGATGTGATCCGCAATCCTTTCTACCGGGAGCATCTCGATAAGGCACCGGTTTTCCTCAAAACTGAAATCCGACAGCTGCAGGAGTTTATCCGCAAATACATCCGAAAGGGGGATACTTCCAAAATCCTATACAGGATCGAGAACGGTCGCATCCGTCCTTCCAAATCATTGGCAGACAGTCTGGCCAAAATGATGAGCGGCAATCGGGAATTCGTGATGATCGATGAGCAGAAGCTTGTTTATGAATCGGTGATAGCAGCTTCGGATTTATCAGAACAAAAAGGAAAGAAGCAGGTTATCATCGTTGATGGAGGACCGGGAACCGGGAAATCAGTTGTCGCCATCAATCTGCTGGTCGGACTCACGCAGAAAAGCAGATTGGTGCAATATGTGACCAAAAACGCTGCACCTCGTGCTGTGTATGCGAGCAAACTTACCGGCACCTTGAAGAAGACGCATTATGATAATCTCTTCAAAGGATCAGGTGCTTATGTGGATACGAAACCCAACACGTTCGATGTGCTGGTGGTGGATGAGGCGCATCGTCTGAATGAGAAATCAGGTATGTACCGGAATCTGGGCGAGAATCAAGTGAAGGAGATCATCAGAGCTTCCAGGACATCTGTTTT
>JBJSZR010000294.1:0-993 GCA_046090385.1 Bacteroidota bacterium | reverse complement strand
ACTGAATCAACTATCATCCGGAACAAACTACGAATGGCATGTAAAGACGAATTGCTCATCATACGGAAACAGCAATTATTTTACGACTACCTCGGTAAACACTTGTTCAAATCCTACCGGGCTTGTTCTGACATCCATCACTGGAATCAGCGCAACTTTGAATTGGCAAGCGGTTTCCGGATGTTCAAGATATCAATTCCAATATCGAAAAGCTGGTATGAGCACATGGGTTTCAGTGGAAAACATCATAGGCAACGTATATCAGCTGACTGGTTTGACTGGAACAACGACATATAACTGGAGAGTGAAAGCCGATTGTTCTTCATATTCTGCAATTTCAAATTTTACGACAACCTCCTCCGGCTGTCCGGTACCTGCATCCATAACAACAACCAATATAACCACGACTGGAGCTAAACTGAACTGGACTTCATCAAACGGAGCCAGCTCGTACATCGTATCATATAAAGACCAAAGAGAATCAAGGTGGAAAAGCACCAATACAACCACCACCAATTTAAGTTTGACAGGACTGATTCCTGGAACCGGTTACGAATGGAAGGTAAGATCGAACTGTTCCAATACCACCATTTCATCGAGCTTCAGGACAATGAATTCCCTATCAATGGCCATCATGTCGCCAAGCAGAGAAAACATTGATGTATATCCGAATCCGGCATCGGATATAATCCGTATCGATACAAGACCAGGCGAATCCTTCGGATTTCCCTTCAAAGCAATCGTAACCGATATATTAGGCAAAGAAAAATCGCTGGTTGTTTTCGATGGCAATAATGCCGAGGTGGATATCACCTCTTTTGATGAAGGAGTTTACTTGATTCAAATCATAGATACAGATGGAAAAACAGAAAACAAGCGTTTCATGAAGCGATGAAGCGTAGGATTCGGGTGTTTTAATTACATTTGAAAAAAACGAACCGAATCGTATGAAAAATAAAACCGGAATTACCGCACTGTTTTTTTCAATTGCTC
>JBJSZR010000293.1:0-837 GCA_046090385.1 Bacteroidota bacterium | reverse complement strand
TCCTTCGACAAGTCGGAAACCGATTGCTTCAGCGCGACCTTATCGGAGAGCAGGGCTATGATCTTATCGTTGGACACTTTGTTAAGTTAAAAGTTCAAGGTTTAAAGTTCAAGATTCAATGTTCAAGGTTCAAGGGGCTCTGAAACCAATCAAAGATTGTACTTCAGTGGTTGGCAGTTGGCGGTTGGCAGTCAGCGGCATTATGAAGTCAACCGAAGGTTATACTTCATAAGTTGGCAGTTCGCAGTCAGTGGTTGGTGGTCGGCAGTTTTTACTTTTGAATTTTTACTTATTTCAATATGCCCTTGCGAAAATCACCCGCATCGTCGATGGCTTTCCTGAATAAACACAGGAGCCGGATTCTTGTTTTGCGTTGAGCGGAATACAGCGTATTGTCGCTTTGGTTTCATCCTTGATCTTCTGTTCGGTCTCCGGAGTGCCATCCCAATGCGCCAACAGGAATCCTCCAACTTCGATTTTCTGTTTGAACTCATCCCATGAATCGACCGGCACCATCGATCGATCACGAAAATCGAGCGCCTTCTGATAGATGTTCAGCTGGATCTGCTCCAACAGATGCTCCACCTTTACTGCCAGATCCGACAATTGCATCACCGACTTCTCCTTCGTGTCACGTCGTGCCACCTCTGCAGTGCCGTTCTCCAGATCCCGCGGTCCGATAGCTATACGCACAGGCACTCCCTTGAACTCATACTCGTTGAACTTCCATCCCGGCTTGTGCGTGTCGCGGTCGTCGTATTTCACCGTGATAGTGCGTGACCGAAGATCTTGCACCAACGGATCGATGGCCGCAGTGATCTGCTTCAGCTGCTCTTC
>JBJSZR010000292.1:0-10578 GCA_046090385.1 Bacteroidota bacterium | reverse complement strand
CGACTGTCACTGCAACCGATCCACAAGAATTCAGGCTTCTGAATAAGGGCCAACCTGGAAAAATATTCCGGGTCATCAAGCACTTTTTCTTGTGCCCATGCTTTGTTCTCTAAAAGCAACTTTTGATAAGAATGCATGATCTGATACGGATTATGATTTTATTAAATAATTACACCCTGCTGCCGGTGAGAACCCGACTTCAATTCGACGGTTATATTTTTCAAGTCTGCATGTTTTCTAAAATCCTCGATCACAAGGATGACATCCTGGTCAATATAATCCGCTTTGGACATATCGATCAGCACATAGGAATCCGCCGGAATCTCTTCAAGCTTCCGTTTGATGACCGGCTTATTGAGATAGGAAACGTCTTTACGCATCCTTATCAGATACCGCTTATCATCATTTACAACAACGACAGCCGAATGGAAATTACTTCGCATCACGAAGAAAAGTCCGACCAGACAACCGATAAGGATTCCGATAAGCAAGTCGGAAAGGAGAATGGAAACAATTGTTACAGTGAAAGGAATGAATTGATCCATGCCTTTCTTGAAGTGCTGGATGAATAAGGTCGGCTTTGCAAGTTTATATCCGGTGAAGATCAGTACAGCCGCAAGGGCTGACTTTGGAATCATATTCAATACACCGGGAATGAACAAGACGCTTGAAGCCAACAAAATGCCATGCAGGATGCTGGACAACTTTGACTTAGCCCCGGCATTGATGTTTGCAGACGTACGGACAATCACCGATGTCACAGGCAATCCTCCCAACAGTCCCGAAACCATATTTCCCATGCCTTGTGCTTTGAGTTCACGATCAGTAGGTGTTACGCGCTTAAGGGGATCGAGATTATCCGATGCTTCAATACTCAACAAGGTTTCCAGACTGGCTACAAGAGCCAGTGTAATGGCAGTGATCCAAACTTGCATGTTTGAAATGTACCCGTAATCAGGCCATGTGAAATAGGAGGGGACTTCAGCGAGCGATGAAATAACCGGAATATTCACAAGATGATCTGTCATCAATGCATGATCAGGGAAATAGTTGATGGCAGTCTGATTCAATCCGACCCCAATCGCAACCACTATCAAAGGTGCCGGAATCAATTTCAGAGCATTGCTTTGGGGCGCTACCCATTTTTCCCAGACTATCTGAATGATCAATGAAACAAAACCTATCAGGCAAGCCCACGGAAGCACGTGTGATAATGCTTCGAAGAGACCGGTAAATGTATTCTGATTGCCTGGCTGAAAAAAAGACTCATCACCTTCAAAATCGGCATCATAACCGACCATGTGCGGGAATTGCTTCAAAATCAAAATGAGTCCTATTGCCGCCAGCATACCTTTGATTACAGAGGTAGGAATATAATCGCCGATTACCCCGGCGCGAAGAAATCCCAGTAACACCTGGAAGACTCCTCCAATCACCACTGCCAATAGAAAAGCCTCGTATGCCGGAAGCTTCTCCAAAGCAGCAACAACAATTGCCGTAAGTCCTGCAGCAGGTCCGGAAACACTGAGGTGCGATCCACTTAAAAATCCAATCAGTATTCCTCCGACAACACCAGCAATGATGCCTGACATGAGTGGCGCCTGAGAGCCAAGAGCAATTCCCAAGCAAAGCGGTAATGCCACCAGAAAAACAACCAATGAAGCAGGAAGGTCATTGGCTAAGTGCTTGAACGCGGAACCGGAATTGTCTTTCATGGGTATCTTATTCGAAAACGAATTTAAAGCTCAAAACACTCTTTACGAATCTACGATTTATAAGGGCATGTAAACAGAAAAAAAACAGCCCCCGGTAAGGAGGGCTGCTTTGAATTTTTTAATTATGAATCACTCTTCACCAGGCAAATTGGACTTTTTGGTTTCGGAGTAAGGAGTAGTCTGAGGAATGAAGTCATCATCTGCCCCTGGTTTACCGTAGTCATACGCCCAGCGGTGTACCGTAGGTATTTCACCAGGCCAGTTACCGTGAATGTGCTCGACAGGTGCAGTCCATTCAAGCGTATTCGAATTCCAAGGATTTTGAGCCGCCTTGCGTCCGCGGTACATGCTGTAGAAGAAATTGAAGGCGAAGATCAACTGAGCCAAGCCGCCAAGAATTGCAAATACACTGATCAGTGCATTTATGTTCAAAGCCCCTTCGAAGCCTTCATAAGCGGTGTAGGCATAATAACGACGTGGAGCTCCGGACAAACCAACGAAGTGCATTGGGAAGAATGTGCCGTAAACGCCAATGATAGTGAGCCAAAAGTGCCAATATCCTAGCTTCTTGTCCATCATCCTTCCGAACATTCGAGGAAACCAGTGATAGATTCCTGCGAACATCCCGAAGATGGCGGAGGAACCCATTACGATATGGAAGTGAGCGACAACGAAGTACGTGTCGTGGACATTGATATCGAGTGCTGAATCACCCAGGATGATTCCAGTAAGGCCACCTGAGATGAAGAAAGAAACCAAACCTATCGCGAAAAGCATCGCAGGTGAGAGTACGATATTCCCACGCCATAGCGTAGCAAGGTAATTGAACACTTTCACAGCCGATGGAATCGCAACAAGAAGGGTAGTGAACACGAATACGGAGCCGAGGAACGGGTTCATACCGGTGATGAACATATGGTGACCCCATACGATGAATGAAAGGAATGCGATAACGAGCATGGATCCGATCATCGCTTTGTATCCGAAGATAGGCTTACGGGAGTTGGTAGCGATGACCTCGGAAGCAAGACCAAGAGCAGGCAGAAGAACGATATAAACCTCCGGATGACCTAAGAACCAGAAAAGGTGCTGGAAAAGAACCGGAGAACCGCCGGCATGGTGCAACGGAGCACCATCTATGAAGATATCGGAGAGGTAAAAGCTGGTTCCGAAGCTACGGTCGAACAACAGAAGCAACGCTGCAGCAAAGAGAACCGGGAAGGAGAGTATTCCAAGTATTGCCGTGATGAAGAATGCCCAGATGGTAAGTGGCAAGCGGGTCATGCTCATACCTTTGGTGCGTAAATTCAATATAGTAACCACGTAGTTGATACCTCCCAAAAGTGCAGAAGCTATGAAGAGGACCATACTGATCAACCAAAGAGTCATTCCTAATCCGGAACCTGAGATGGCCTGCGGGAGCGCGGATAGCGGAGGATAAACCGTCCAGCCTGCGGATGCCGGTCCTGCCTCAACAAACAAAGAGATGGTCATTACCGCACACGAACCGAAAAAGAACCAATAAGAAAGCATGTTCAGAAATCCAGATGCCATATCACGTGCTCCGACCTGAAGTGGTATCAGTAGGTTACTGAATGTACCCGACAAACCACCAGTCAAGACAAAAAATACCATGATGGTACCATGGATAGTTACAAGAGCCAGGTAAAACGATGGGTCAAGTTTACCGTCCTTACCCCACTTACCGATGATACTCTCCAGGAACCCGAATTTCTGATCTGGCCATCCGAGCTGCAAACGGAAAATGAGCGACATTATCATGGCCAGGAAAGCCATGAATATAGCCGTCACCAGAAACTGCTTGGAAATCATCTTGTGGTCCGTGCTGAACACGTATTTCGTCCAGAAGGAATCGTGGTGATGTTCGTGGTGGTCGTGGCCGCTGTGAGCGTCCAGGTGACCGTGTGCATGCGTTGACATTGCGACTGGTATTAGTAGAAAGTCTTTATGGTGCTTTTTCTCGTTAGCGTGTAGCTATCGGGTTCTTTTTTTCTTTGTTTGTTGAATCGACAGGAGTGACAACCGGAGCTGCAGGTGTGGCTTCCTCATTACGGGCGAAAACGTATTGCTGACCGGCATACCACTTTTTGAATTCATCGGCACTTGTTACAACCACATTCATGCGCATGTTGTAGTGAGCTACACCACATATCTTGTTGCACAAGAGGACATATGAATATTTGTCGTTTCCAGTGATGAGCTTCATACTATCAGATGTGATGGTAGGCTCGAAATGGAACTGCGTTGTCATTCCAGGTACAGCATTCATTTGCGCACGCAAATGTGGCAGATAAACTGAGTGGATGATGTCTCGAGAATGGATTTTCAACACAACAGGAGTATTGACTGGCAGGTACAGTTCACGGGTGATTTTGTCATCCTTGGATAAAGCATCGGAGGAGTCAACACCCAACGGATTGTCGTCTGTGATCAGTTTGAAGTTGGATTTGCCCAACTGATTGTCCTGACCCGCATAACGGGCAGTCCAGTCAAATTGCTTTCCGTAGATCTCGATGACCATTGCTTCTTTAGGAGCAGGTCCGGTAATGTCGGTCCACAATTTCAAACCGTAAACGATAAGTGCCATCAACACGACCGCGGGTACTGCAGTCCAGATCAACTCCAACTTGTGGTTGTCAGGATAGAAGTACGCTTTTTCACCTTTACGATGACGGTATTTGTATGCGAACCAGAATAACAGGACCTGGGTTATGAAGAAAACAACAATGATGATGGCAAAGTTCAGATTCAAGTAATCATCCGTGAGGACTCCGTGTTTGGAGGCGGCAACCGGTAATAGGTATTTATTGGCATCCAGCGTGAAATAGATCATGCCGACCAAGCCGACTACAAGGAACAATATGAGATACAGGCCGTTACGACGTGAATCATTGTCGTTCATATAGTCCTCATCTCCGCGGAGGTCACGTACCAGTTCAAGGACGCGGATGATCCTCCAAACGGTGATCAGGGCCAGTATGATGGTGATCAGGACTAATAGCTTGGTCATGGGAAGGATATTCTGTTATTGTTGCAATGAATTTGGAATAAGCGAATTATCAAATATGGTGATGCTCGCTTTCGGCCAACATCGGATGATTTTTAGGAACCAATGAAGCTTTTGAAAGTTCACGGAAAGTGCTGAACAAGAACAATCCGAGATAACCAAGGAATGTGCCTATCTCCACAAAACCGATATGCCAGTGGGCACCGACTGTTCCGGGAGTCACCATCAGATAAACATCCAACCAATGGCCCACTATGATGATCACACCGGCAACCCACAAAACCTGGACTTTACGCTTGGCGTCACGGGTCATCAAAACGAGGAATGGGGCAATGAAATTAACCATCAGGTTGGCCACCCAGAGACCACGAAAATATTCCCAACGCGTCTGGTAATAAACGACCTCCTCAGGAAGGTTTGCATACCAGATCAGCATGAACTGTGAAAACCACAGATAGGTCCAGAACACAGAGAAAGCGAACATGAACTTACCCACATCATGAAGATGGTTCTCATTGATATGGTCCATATAACCACGCTTCTTAAGATATAGCACAAGCATTGCCATCATCGCCATGCCGCTGACGAACAGTCCGGCAAAGGTGTACCAACCGAACAAGGTGGAAAACCAGTGAGCGTCAATACTCATGAGGAAATCCCACGCCGATGTGGAAGATGTCACGGCAAAAAGCACAATGAAAATCGCCGAGAGGACCATACGACGGCGGTAAGATTCCAAACCCCCTACTGCATCTTCTTCCAGTGATTTTTTACGGATGATCCATGTGAATCCGACCCATATCAACGCATAAGCGACAAGTCGGATACTGTAGAAAGTCATATTGAGGAAGCCGCGCTTTCCGTCTAGGATGGGATCATATTCAGGACTTGCCTTGTCATAAAGCTCAGGATGTGTCCAGTGGTAAAGATCATGGTGCCCGAAAATGAAGATGAGCAACATTCCTACCATCGAGAACTTCAGGAAGCCGGCCATTGCTTCAGGTACACGAAGCAATCCTGCAGACCACCCCGACTGTGCGATCATCTGAACAGCCACGAAGAAAATTCCAGCCAGAGCGATGGCATTGAAATAGAAATTATTGATGAGCAAAGACGCCCATGCACGATGAGGATCGGTCATGAAACCAACCACTATCGCAACTACACCGATGGCCATCAAGACCATGGGGAGCATCTTGTTATTCTTGTTCAATTCGAATTTTTGGTCCGTCATAACGATCGTCTTGATGGATTTCTTATTTGTCGGAAGCGACGACCTTCGTCGTATCCGTAATTGAGGTAGAACCGCCACGCTGAAGCGTCTGCACGTAACGGATAATTGTCCACCGCTGGGTGGGCGTCAACTGGGATGCATGAGAACCCATCATGTTTTTGCCATAATGGATCGAATGGTACATCTTTCCCTCAGCTAGATCCTTCAGTTGTTCGGAAGTATATGCAGGAGGTTTAGGGCCGTTACGCTGAACAACAGGGCCGTCACCTTGTCCGGTTGCTCCATGACAGATGAGACAGTAATTCTCATAAAGTCTTTTTCCCTCAGCGAGATTCAGCTCGTTATTGGATACGGGATTCTTCAGTCCGGAACCCGCCGCTTCATAACCCTCAGGAGTTTGCGGATAGTTCGACATCATGTAGTCATGACTCATTTGACGATCCACATCCGTATAAACAGCATTGCCACGCGCTATGGTACCTGTTACAGGCTGACGTGAAGTCATGCTGTCCTTGAAGTTAGGATTCATGGAGTAGGTCTCGTACGCAGGACCACGATACATGTCGGGCATGTATTCGGTGCCGGTACTTTTCGGATCTTCCGAAGGGGAGCTGCAAGAAGCCACTGTGAAAAGGGCGGCTGCAGGAACGAGATATGATAAGAACTTCTTCATGCTTGAGTTCAGGCGGATTGGAGTGATTTCAGAAGGACCTCGGAAGCTCCTGCACCTTTGAGTTGGGAGGAAATCTGGTCGAGCTGGCTTTCATCTTTCACATCCACATGGAGGACGAATTTGTCGTCTGTGATGCGGGGATGAGGAATTGGTGCGGTTACGCCCGGCAGAAGTTTGCTGCGTAGCAGAAACGTGAGGGCCATTCCGTGTGCCGCACAAAAGACCGTCATTTCGAAGGTGACCGGAATGAATGCCGGCAGGTTGAGGTAAAGAGCAAAATTGGGCTTCCCACCTATATTGATCGGCCAATCGCTGATCATCATATACCAAACCATCAACAGGGCCAGCGAGGTGCCTGTGATGCCGTACATGAATGATGCGATGGAAATCCTTGTTCGAGGCACTGCAATCACATTCTCGATTCCGTGAATCGGGAACGGACTCTGGACATCCGTGCAAGCAACGCCTTTTTCCTTCAAGGAAGGAATGGCATTTAGCAGTGTTTCTTCGTCATCGAAGACGCCGTAGATTCTTCTGGCCATGATTATAACGTGCTCTTTTTCTTGTATTGATTACCGGTCTTCTTCAGGATCGTCTTTAGCTCAGCCAAAGCGATTACAGGGAAAACACGGGAGAAGATGAGGAAGAGTGTGAAGAACAAGCCGATTGTTCCGACAAAAATACCCACCTCAATATAGGTAGGTGAATACATCGTCCAGCTCGATGGAAGGAAGTCGCGGTGCAATGAGGTCACGATGATCACGAAGCGCTCGAACCACATACCGATATTCACCACAATGGAGAGGATGAAAGTGGCTGTAAGACTGGTACGTATCTTTTTGAACCAGAATAGCTGCGGTGAAATGACGTTACATGTCATCATGCTCCAGTAGGCCCACCAATACGGACCGAACGCCCTGTTCATGAATGCATAAGATTCGTACTCGACACCTGAGTACCAAGCCATGAAGAATTCCGTCAGATAAGCGACACCCACGATAGAGCCAGTGAGGATGATGATCTTATTCATCAACTCAATATGCTGCATAGTGATGTACTGCTCGAGGCCGAGCACCTTCCGGGCAATGATGAGGAGCGTCAACACCATCGCGAATCCGGAGAAGATAGCACCAGCCACGAAGTAAGGAGGGAAAATGGTGGTGTGCCAGCCAGGGAGGATGGAGGTTGCGAAGTCAAATGATACGATGGTGTGGACAGAGAGTACGAGTGGAGTTGAAAGTCCTGCTAGAACGAGTGATACCTCCTCGAAGCGGTGCCAGTCACGTGCAGTGCCCTTCCATCCGAAGGAGAGCAGGCCATAGATGAACTTCTTGCCCGGCGTCACACAGCGGTCACGCACCGTTGCCAAGTCAGGCAACAATCCGAGATACCAGAAAACGAGCGATACCGAGAAGTAGGTGGAAATGGCGAATACGTCCCATAACAGCGGTGAGTTGAAATTCACCCAAAGAGAACCGAATTGGTTAGGCAACGGAAGCATCCAATAGTCAAGCCAGGGACGGCCGGTATGGAAGAGAGGGAACAGACCGGCACAAACTACCGCGAAAATGGTCATAGCCTCCGCAGAACGGTTGATCGACATTCTCCAACGCTGACGGAACAACAGCAATACTGCAGAGATAAGGGTACCAGCGTGACCGATACCGATCCACCAAACGAAGTTGGTGATATCCCAAGCCCAACCGACAGTCTTGTTCGCTCCCCAGGATCCGATACCGTTTCCGATGGTAAAAGAAAGACAGATGATACCCCAGAACATGGCGGTGGCGGAAATGATGAAGGAAGCCCACCAGTATTTATTGGCCTTGCCTTCTATCGGCTTGCAAATCTCTTCGGTCATCTGGTGGTAGGACTTGTTTCCCAGAATAAGCGGGTCACGTACTACCGACTCGTTTGATGCATTGCTCATGATGCTCTATTGTGCTTTTTCTTTGATTGATGATCAGGCCTCTTTTCCGGCTTCGATATTACGGACCTTGGTCAGATAGAATACGTTCGGCTGAACGTTCAGTTCACGCAACAGGTGATAACTACGACCTTTCGGATCCCACATCTTATTGATGCGGCTGTCCTTGTTGTTGTAGTCGCCGAAGGTGATGGCATTCGTAGGACAAGACTGCGCACAAGCGGTCTGCACCTGGCCGTCCGCAATCGGTTGACCTGCTCGCTTGGCGTTGAGTTTGCCTTCTTGGATACGCTGGACACACAGAGAGCATTTTTCCATGACCCCACGCGAACGGACGGTGACATCAGGATTCAATACCATCTTACCAAGATCATCGTTCATAAATGTATTGACCGACGCGAACTGGCTGTTGTCTGAATATTTGAACCAGTTGAAACGGCGCACTTTGTACGGACAGTTGTTCGCACAATAACGGGTACCGACGCAACGGTTGTATGTCATCTGGTTCATGCCCTCCGAACTGTGACTGGTCGCGATGACCGGACACACGGTTTCACAAGGAGCGTGGTTGCAATGCTGACACATTACCGGCTGGAATACGACACGCGGATTATCGCTTGGCACTTCCATCAGGTTGATATCGCCCTTTTCTCCTTCTTTAGGATCTGCGTCAGAAGAATAATAACGGTCGATGCGCATCCAGTGCATTTCGCGACTGCGCATCACCTCTTCTTTACCTACTACAGGAACGTTGTTTTCTGCAGAACATGCTACAACACACGAACCGCAACCGATACAGGAATTGAGGTCGATGGACATTCCCCAGTGGTGGTGGCCGCTTTCGAACTCATCCCATAAAGTGACCTTCTCTACCGGCTTCTCAGTCTTCTCATGTCCGACATGTACTTCGAGCATTTCTTCCGGATTTCCAGCCTTCGGGTCCTTCTGCCAGCTTGCAAGCGTGGTTTCTTTGACAATCTCACGGCCCATCATGGTGTGGTGCGTCTGAGTTCCGGCCAACAGGTAATCGTCATCGGTGGTCTTATCAACTGACACACCGGAGATATTGTATGAAAGATTCGTACCGTCAATCGCCACCATCGGATAGACATTGACGCCACGGGTATCAGCGACTTTTCCGGCTATAGTGCGACCATATCCTAATGCAACTCCTATAGAACCTGCAGCCTGACCGGGTTGTACAACAACCGGCAATTTGGCCGTTACATTTCCAGCTTTTACGGCTACGACATTGCCTTGCTTCCACCCTTTTTCGCGAGCGTCAGAAGGCGCAACCGTAACATAGTTGTCCCACGTTATCTTGGTGATTGGATCCGGCAGTTCCTGTAACCACGGATTGTTGGCTTGCACTCCGTTTCCGAGACCGGTCTTTTCATAAATGACCAGCTCCATACCGTTACCGGCTTTTGCAGATGCAACAGCAGCATTAAGATCTGCCTTGCAGGCATAAGAGGTAGCTGCAGTTGGAGTATTCTCAAGCACTCCATCCTGAATCAATTTTTCCCAAGAGCCTTTTGAGGACCAATTCTGTTTCATGTAATCATGAAATACCGCTGAAGCTCCTGCCCACTGTAGAAGACTTTCCTGAGCCTGACGACCTTGGAACAGCGGAGCTATCGTAGGCTGTGAGAAGGAATAAGCTCCCTGACGGGGTTCAAAATCATTCCATGATTCAAGGGCATGCAAATCAGGACAATTGTAATTGCAGAGGGAGGACGTTTCGTCAGGACGATCGGAAAATGAAACAGAAAGGTCGACTGACTTCAAAGATTTGGCGAGATCGGCCCCTTTGGGATGCGTATAAACCGGATTACAATTATAAAAAATGACAGCCGAAACTTCGCCTTTAGAAACCTCTTCCATGAAAGTGGCCGTCTCGGAATCGGATCCGTTTCTAAGCAATGAAGGATTATCCAAATCGATTGTAGCGCCGTAACTTCCAAGCAATGCGTTAATGGCATTGACCATGTTCTGAAGACC
>JBJSZR010000291.1:0-2748 GCA_046090385.1 Bacteroidota bacterium | reverse complement strand
CCAGGCTGTAAACAACACTCACAAGGTCTTCCATACTGACTCCTACAGGTCTGATTTCTTTTATCTCGAAATCTCCAGTGGTGAGGGTTCCAGTTTTATCGAAAACGAAAACCTCAGCAAGCGCAAGCTGTTCAATCGTGCTTCCTCCTTTGAACAACACGCCTTCACGTGCGGCTCTGCCAATTCCCACCACTACTGCAGTGGGTGTTGCAAGTCCCATTGCACAAGGACATGAAATCACCAAAACAGCAATCGCATGCATGATGCTGTCTTTCAAAGTCAAATCGAAAATCCATAGACTTGAAGCAAAGGTCACTACTGAAATTCCGACAACCACAGGTACGAAAATCGCGCTGATCCGGTCGCCGATCCGCTGTATTTTCGGCTTGTCATGCTGTGCATCCCGCACCATGGAGATGATTTTTGATAGGGTGGAGGTCGTAATTGTCGCCTCGCATTTCATTCTTACGCTGCCGCCGATACAAAGCGTCCCGCCTGTAAGCGGTTGTCCGGAACTATGGGAAACAGGCAGTGTCTCTCCTGTCATCATCGACTCATCAAACAAACCTTGTCCCTCTACAACACATCCGTCAACCGGCACCCTGCCTCCTTCACTGATAATGATGATGTCGTCAATTTGTAATGATTCGGCATCTACCTCCTGGACTGTTTCGAAACCATCCTTCGGACTCAGTTTCCTTGCCTTGTCAGGTTGCAACTTTTTCAGCGCTTTGATCGCGCTGGTGGTTTTCTGAACAGATCGTTGCTCGATGAGGTTGCCCAGCATGATCAAGGTGATGATACTGGCTGCGGTTTCAAAAAACAACACCGTGTCTCGGGAATGATCGACTGACATGGTTTCAAGCAACATCAGGATGCTGTATAAGTAAGCTGATGTGGATCCGATAGTGATCAGTACATCCATGTTAGGTACTCCTGCCGAAATGGATTTCCATGCGCTGCGACCGAATTTCATCCATCCGATCATCATGACCGGAGTGCAAAGTGCAAACTGAAACCAAGGATCATGAAGCACACTCCATGATGAGATCATGTGTCCCATCAGTGGCAGCGTAAGCAATACCGCAAGGATGAATTGAATAGGCAAGGCGCTCGAAGGATCTTCAGGATGATCATGAGCTCCGTTTTTTTTGATATCCGATCTGCCCGTTACCCGATAGCCAAGATCGTTCACTGCATGAACGGCTTCGTCCACCCTTTCTTTTTCCACCTCCTCAAATCGTACTTCTCCGGATGTGAAATCGACCTTAACGCCTTTGAAACCCTCCTTTTCAAGAGTGCGGGTAATGGTCATAGCGCAATTAGCGCAATCCATTCCAGCTACGTTCAAGAGTGTTTCAGCATTCACTCCGTGAAATTACTCAAAATGAGAGCATAAGGACCTGGTAAACGTCAAAAGCAAAGCCCCCTTTCGGGGGCTGTTAAGGGTGAAAGACGGGACTCGAACCCGCGGCCTCCAGAGCCACAATCTGGCGCTCTAACCAACTGAGCTACAATCACCATAGATCCGTATTAAACGGTTGGGGGCGCAAAAGTAATGAATTTTGAGATAGCGTGAAAAGAACCACTTACCTCCAAAAGCTGTAGTTACTTTCTCAGCTGATTGTACTCTTCCCAAGTTTTTGTCTTATAAATATCCTCATTGAAAAATCTGAGAACGGGAATCAGATCAGGTGCAGGCATGTAACCAGGTACGGCGGAAATAATGTTCAGTTGTTCATCGAGGTAGACAGATGAGGGGTAGGACATCTGGCCATTCAGTAGCATTGCAGCTAGCTCATTACAACGATAAGCCGGAACAAAACCATAGCGACTGCCTTTGTATTCAAGGGTATCCATTGTTTCGGCATCCATCTTTACTGCATAGAAATGTCTGTTAAGATAAGAAGTGACACCAGAGTCCTTGAAAGTCGTTGCGTCCATGCGCTTGCACCACCCGCACCAATCGGTGTACATATCGACAAAAATCTTCCTGGGCTCTTTCTTGTTCGCTTCAAGTGCCTCCTTCCAGGTCATCCATTTGATACCTGTATCGCCGGCATCGTGTGCATCGGAAAAACATCCGAAACACACGATACCGGCAAGTGTAACTGCAAAAAGCGAATATCTAAAGGTATTCCTCATGAACTTCTTATCAATGTACCCCCTTCATCATTTTGCTAAGCCATCGGTAAAGAAGGAAAAGCAAAACAGCGGCAGCGCCACTCATGGCTATGAATATCATAAAGAAGTTGAATAGGTTGTCGATGGGGAAGCCAAGGATAACTGCAGGTGCTGCAGAGGCTTCGGCAGGGGCTTCGCCTGCTCCAGGAGGTATGAGTGCACTTAACGATCCGGCCAGCTTGTTAGCAGCAGCATTTGCCAAAAACCATGTACCCATCAGCAACGAGGCGAAACGTGCAGGTGCGAGTTTGCTCACCATCGATAAACCTATTGGGGACAAGCAGAGTTCACCCATGGTATGAAGTACATACAGGATGACAAGCCACCACATGGAGATTTTCACACTTGAATCGACCCCGTTAACGCCCATCGCGATTACTACATAGCCGATACAGAGCAGTAATAATCCGATTGCCATTTTGAGCGGTGACGGCGGTTCCATGCTACGACGACCAAGATTTATCCACAGTGAACTGAATAATGGAGCCATGATGATGATGCCCAACGGGTTGATGGACTGGAACCAGGAAGCAGGCATTTCCCATGTTCCAAGCGTTCGGTTCG
>JBJSZR010000290.1:0-2432 GCA_046090385.1 Bacteroidota bacterium | reverse complement strand
ATACGTGTTGACCTCGCGGAAGAGAGTAGTGAAGATGTCGAGGTTCTTACTAACTTCGAAATAATAATCATCGACGGCCCTGAATGAAAAGAATACGGAGGCAAGCACTGCTATTCCCACGACAGGTTTTCGGAACTTCTTGAGAAGGGCCATATTGGGTTTGAACATCATATATTAAACTGGTTATGCATACACAAGAACGTGAATTTGAGCGAAGAAATTACGGTAAATTGCAAGTTCTGACCACCAACCCAGGTTTAAAATTCGCCCATTGGCTCCGCCCGATCTACACCGCCATGACAAGTCATTTTAAAATTCTGGTTCTTGTCCTATCCTTGTCGACCTTGTTTTATTCATGCAGCAACCAGCGGGCCGATTTGATACTGCACAATGGAGTCATTTATACGATAGACGGAAATTTCACCGTTGCCGCAGCAATGGCCGTCCGAAAAGGGCGAATCATCGAGACTGGAACCAGCGAACAGATATTATCCAGATTTGAATCGGACAGCATGATCGATCTCGGGGGCAAAGCGGTTTTCCCAGGGTTCATTGATGCACATTCTCATTTTTTCGGGTACGCAAGCGACTTGCTGAAATGTGATTTATCAGGAACGTACTCCTTCGAATCCATACTCGACAGCTTGAAGGAATTCCAAGCAAAAAGCAAATTCGAATGGCTGTTGGGAAGAGGATGGGATCAGAACGATTGGGTTGTAAAAGCTTTTCCAGACAGAAAACTCCTGGACAGTCTTTTCCCCTATACACCTGTATTTCTTGTTCGTATCGACGGACATGCGGCTTTGTGTAATGGAGAAGCGTTGAGACGTGCAGGTATCGAAGGCACAATGAAAGTGGAAGGTGGAGAAGTGATTTGCAAAAACGGAATACCAACCGGTATGCTGGTGGATAATGCGATTGAATTGGTTAGAAGTAAGATACCCCCCATACCCGACTCCCTCAATCAAGAAGCGATAGTTCGGGCGCAGTCGAATTGTTTTGCCGTAGGATTGACTACTGTGACGGATGCGGGGTTAGGAAAGGACTCGATCGAATTGCTCAGGAAAATGCAAAAAGACGGCAGGCTGAAAATGAAAATCTATGCGATGATTTCACACACGCCCGCAACCATGAAATATTTCTTCAATAGAGGTCCGATAACAAGCGACAAGATGACGGTGAGAGCCATCAAAGTATATGCTGACGGAGCATTGGGGTCGAGAGGAGCTTGCCTTAAAGAGCCCTATTCCGATCAGCCGGACCACAAAGGATTTCTTCTTAACTCTACGAAAACATTGTATGAAATTGCCGATGAAGCACAAGAGCATGGTTTCCAGCTATGCACCCATGCGATCGGAGATTCTGCCAATAAACTGGTGATTGATATCTACGCTTCTCACCTGAACGGCAAGAACGACAGGAGGTGGCGGATAGAACACTGCCAAGTGGTATCCAGAAAGGATATGAAAAGGCTGGGCGATTATTCGATCATTCCTTCAGTACAACCAACACATGCGACCAGCGACATGTATTGGGCTGCATCCAGGCTCGGAAAAGAACGGATGAAAGATGCTTATGCTTTCGGATCCTTACTCAAATTCTCAGACAGAATCGCATTAGGCACCGATTTTCCGGTAGAAAAAATAGACCCTATACTCACATTCTATGCAGCTGTGGTCCGCAAAGACCTTGCAGGAAATCCAACTGCCGGCTTCATGCCCGAAGAAGCCCTGAAACGCAAGGAAGCAATAAGAGGAATGACGATTGATGCCGCTTTTGCCAATTTCGAGGATAATAAAAAAGGCAGTTTGGAGCCCGGCAAAGCTGCCGACTTCGTGATACTGGACCAGGATATAATGAAAGTGGAGGAAGCGATACTTCCAAAAACAAAAACGCTCGCCACCTATATCGACGGCGAGTGTGTTTTCAAGAAGTGACAGAACTCAATGTGATGAGCAGGCCTTTTTGCAACAATCTGGCAAACGGTTGAAGCCTTTCATATTCTTTTGTACATCATCAGCGTCATAACCGATCCTGGCGACACGTTTCAGATCTTATCTGCATCTGTCTTGTGAGCATCGTAAACGACGGTCAGCTTCTTGGTTTCAAGTTCCAATTCGGATGATTCGACTCCCTTTTCGAACGAAAGATCCCTTTCAATGGTCTTTTTACAAGTTCCACAAACAGCTGAAGTCTGGATGACTACAGTATCCGGCGGAGCCGCGGTTGTCGTCATAGATGCGATCAAAGCCGTTATTATCAGAAGTTTTTTCATATTTTTTCAATTGAACGGGAGACGTATACCTGCATAAATCCTTCGACCGTCAAGTGGCGCCCATACATTTGTAGCGTCAAAATTCGGGCCAAACGGATCCTGAGGATTCACAATCGGATGTTCCTGATAGTAATTAAGTACGTTTTCAGAGCCGAAA
>JBJSZR010000289.1:0-4595 GCA_046090385.1 Bacteroidota bacterium | reverse complement strand
CAAAGGCCTTGAAGTAATCGAAGCCAAGTGGCTGTTCGGTCTTCAACCTGACCAGATCGATGTGATCGTTCATCCGCAAAGTATCATTCACTCCATCGTTCAATTCAGAGACGGATCCATGAAGGCACAGATGGGACTTCCTGACATGAAACTTCCGATACAATATGCTATCGGATTCCCACAACGGCTCGATGCCTCGTTCCCCAGATTCGACTTTTTGAATTATCCGTCATTGACATTCGAAAAGCCGGATACAGAAACGTTCAGGAATCTTGCAATCGCCATCGAAGCAATGCGCCGAGGTGGAAATGCACCGTGTATAATCAACGCTGCAAACGAAGTGGCTGTAGCGGCCTTCCTAAATGACCGGATCGGATTTTTGGAAATGACCGAACTGATAGAAGAATGTCTGGAGCGTGCGCCATTCATTGAACATCCTTCACTCGAGGATTATATTGCATCCGATGAAGAAGCGCGACGGATTTCCGAATCGTGGGTAGTAGCTTGACAAAAAACGTGTGGTCGTTTCCAATTGCGTATCTTTGTGAATAAGCCTTAGGGCTTGTAACACTTTCCTTCGTTATGACCGGAATCATCATGGCCTCCCAGCTCATTCTGGGACTTGCAATACTGGTAACCCTGCATGAGTTGGGACATTTTCTGGCGGCACGCGCATTCGGCATCCGCGTAGAGAAATTCTACCTCTTCTTCGATGCTTGGGGCTTCAAATTCTTCTCCTTCCGTAAAGGCGATACTGAGTACGGAGTGGGCTGGCTTCCGTTGGGCGGTTACGTGAAGATTTCCGGAATGATCGATGAAAGCATGGATAAGGAACAAATGAAACAACCTGCGCAATCATGGGAGTTTCGTTCCAAACCGGCATGGCAACGGTTGATCGTCATGATAGCCGGAGTCGTCATGAACCTGATCCTCGGCGTCATCATTTACACTTCCGTACTGCTAAGCTTCGACCGTGAGTATCTGGCCAATGATTCTGTCACAGACGGTATTCATGCATACGATCTGGGTACGGAATTAGGCTTGAAAACAGGCGATCGAATCACTGCAATCAATGGCAAATCATTCGACCGTTTCGATGATGTACTTTCATCTCGCGTGATTTTCGGTTCCACCTTGAGCGTTGAACGGAACGGACAACAGCTGGAGATCGTAGTGCCTGACAATTTCTACCGAAAAACGGTAGAAGCAGGAAAAGGGAATTTCATGGCTCCGTTCCGTGCCGCATTATTGGTCGACAGTACAGTGCCCGGTAAGCCGGCCGCAGCTGCAGGAATGAAACCCGGCGACCGGATCCTTGCTGTCAATGGCGTACGCGTTTTTTCCCCTGATCGTGCCAGGAAGGCAATCAGTGAAAACAAAGGAAAGCCTATTTCGATGCTCGTTGCAAGGGGTGCCGACACCCTGAACATACAGCCGGTAGTGAGCGATTCAGGACTGATAGGAATTTCATTTCATGGCGACTATGGCAATTACCCTCTGACCGGTTACTCCTTCGGGAAAGCACTGAGTTACGGAAGCTCTGACGCATTTGAAGCGATCACCTCGAACATCAAAGGACTCAAGCAGATTTTTGCCGGAAAAGAAAAAGCAAGCGACTCATTGCAAGGGCCGATAGGAATAGCCACCATCTACGGTGGCATTTGGGACTGGCGTCGTTTCTGGGCTATCACCGGATTGCTTTCGATGGTTTTAGCGTTCATGAATATCCTGCCTATCCCTGCATTGGACGGCGGTCATGTGCTTTTCCTCCTTGCAGAAGTGGTCACACGCAGAAAACTTCCGGACAGCTTCCTTGAAAAAGCCCAAGTGGCGGGCATGGTCATCCTTCTTACACTGATGGTTTACACCTTGGGCAACGATATCTGGAAGCACTTTTTCAACTGAGGACTGTCGTTTATATCTTCCCTGTCGCAGGTGGTCGCAAGCGATTAAATCCGATACTTGAGCCATGAATCTCCACAGGCTCTTATCGCTATCTTTCTTTTGTATTGTTTACTGTTCACTTGCCGGAGCAGCTGATTCGACGGATATCCGCAAGGTTCTTGTAGTCCCCTATCAACCCGGCATGCACATGTCCGATGCCGACATCGATATTTCCATGCAATCGGAAAAGGATATCATGCAGATACGAAAAGCGCTGCGCGAGAGTGTGGTTGGAAACTTGCGGTCGCAAATTGTTTCCAGTCGTCAGGTATCCATATTACGCACCGATCATGTCGCGGAAGATGACAATGATGAAAGAAATGTTTACCGCTCTATCTACTTCGAGAAGGATACGGTGTGGCCGGTACTGCATCCTGTGAAAGACACCAATGAAATCAAGAAAAAGCCTTTCTCTCTCAAGGAGAAAAAAACCACATCACCCAAAGACATCACCTACATGAACGTAGGGTTCCACGACCAGCAACTGCTTTCCGAACTCGGTCGGAACTACGGTGCAGAAGTGGTTGTTTTTCTGAATGAACTCGACATAAATACCAGCTCGAAAGACTGCATCGATCTGGCAAATCACATCTACGACCGGACCATACGTTTGCATTATTCCATTTTCGACGTTCATTCCAAGCAACTGTATGGAGATGTCGCGGAGATCCACATCACCTCTGCAACCAACGACATCGATGAGATAATTTCAAAACACATCCCATTGCTTACGTCCCAAGTGTTGAACGGACTCAGTAGCCATTAAGGGATCCGATAAACAACGACACCCTCAGAACGACAAATCGGAGTCGCTGAGAATGCAGGTGCCGAGTCATCTTTCCACACCACGAAATATTTTATACCCGCATTTTGTAGCCGGGCAATTGCATCCGCCTTCAGATCATCAATCTGTCCGCAATAACGTTGGACTGATCTTTCGGCCAGCAATAACGAAGAGAAATAACGCGGTCGTCCATTGCTTAGGTCGAAGCGGCTTACAAATGGCCCATCGATGCAGCGGATGTTTTCACCTGCGTTGAATACCAGTTCATCATCCGAGTAGGTCGCGGTCAATGTTGCCCGGGGTTGTAAGACTGCGTGCCATAGTTGTCCGATTCCTGTTTCTTGATCATGAGAGAAAAGAATCTCCTTGACGGGTCTCTTGACTACCAAGATTGCCATAACAAAGACAAGCGCTTTCATCAAATTACGCAAAATGCCTTTGGAGCTGTTCTGGTAAAGCAGTCCGCTTATCAGGATCATCATATAGGTACATATCCATGAATAACGAGCATGGTACAGTATCAATCCGTAACCGATATAAACAGAAAGCATCAACATCAAAGGGTAAAAGAACCTGACATCGTTCATGAACCGGCCTCTAAATGAAATGAATGCTAAGACCATCAAGAGGATGAATATCATGCCGGGCTGACGACGGAAGTCGAAATACCACATAGATAGGAAATTCCTTTTCAGATTATCCAGCCTGGTTTGCCGGTCAGCCTTCGAATTCAAGGGGTCGAGCTTCTTCATCGGCTTTGACTGCATCGGTTCTTCCCATGCGGAAAGTGCGGAATTTCCATAAGGGACGATCAGTCCCTCTTCATAAAGAATGGGAAGATGGACGATTTGATTCTCTTGCCCGGAAACTTCGCGAGTGGAATTAAAGGCAGCCGCTTCGCTCAAGGTAAAATATCCGTACTTGATACTGATCGGTATTATCCAAGTCGCAGAAATCACTGCAAATGCAGATACGCCTATCAACATGTTTTTAAAAGAGGATCCGCTCGTAGTATTTCGGTGATGCAAGTAACTGATGATTACAACAACCATGAAAAGTGGAAAACCGAATGCCTTCGACAGATAGGATATGCCGCCTATGATTCCTGCGACAAGTGAACGTTTGGAATCATTCCATACGGGTTTTTCTAAAAAATAATCAATCAAGGCCAGGTTCACCGTCACAAACAGGAGATCAGGAGTAAGTGTGAGAAAAGCCTGACTGATGAACAGTGGTATTGCGATGAGTTTCATCCAGGGAAAGGAACCTACACGATCCACCAAACGACACCAGCATGTGAAACCGGACAAAGCAATGAGTGCTTGGAGGAATTTGAAAAGCAAGACAGGATGTTTCCCGGATAATTGCATGAGGCTCAAGAGCCATGAAATCGCGGGACTCCAATAACCGTTAACCGCCTCCGACCACTTACCTTCATACCAGTAACGAGCCAACCTGATATATTGAAATGAATCAGGATTGTTCACATAGGTGCGCAAGTAGGGCCAGACAATGAAAATAGCCAGCACAAATATGAACTGATAAACCCTGTTTGATCGCCTGTTCATGCAGGCTGAAAAATACATCAAATTGACGAAGCAGAAAGGCCGTCCTAAATCCATACCTTTGTCCCTATACAATCTCCTATCAGATCATGGCCACTAAGACCTCCGCTCCTGCCACATTCGGTATGGATGAAGCATTGAAAACACTAGGCATCAACTCTTCGAATTCAGGAACCAGCACGGGGTTGAACTGGACCGAGTCCTCCGACAGTCCGATGATTTCTTCCTACTCGCCGGTCGATGGAAAGTTGATTGCAACAGTTCGTGAAGCATCTGCTTCAGAATACGAACAGGTAATGAAT
>JBJSZR010000288.1:0-3026 GCA_046090385.1 Bacteroidota bacterium | reverse complement strand
TTATCGATATGAATATTGTTTCCATAACGTCCTATGTTGCGGAAAGCGATAATCACGTTCTGACCCAAAAAAGCATTCATATTGATTGACTCCGTTCGCCATTGCGCAGATGTTGGCGTGAAGGCGGCTGTGTTAGTTCCGGTAACAGTAGCCAATGCAGCGCCGAATTTCAGATAAACGGAGCTGAAAGTGGTTCCGCAATCCGTTGAAACAAGAATCTGAAGTGAATCGATATAGGTGGAGGTGGAATACTGTTGGTAGGCAAGGTCGAATTTGAGATTTGCTGAAGCATACGGCGTCAAATCAAGCGTCGAGGATCTGAACTCATCAAAAGCGCCTGCAGTGTTGATACCATAATTATCGAAGAACATGCAACTGGCACTCGTGCCGAAACCACCTGCACCACTCTTGAGTTGCCATGTAGATCCGTTATTTCCCGCATCCACATTGATCCATCCGGACGGTGGAAATGCTCCTGATTCGAATCCCTCAGAGACAGGCAGCTGTACGCCCAAGGTTGAAATGTAGGATGTAACGGTTTTGGTGCTCGAAGTAGTCCCGTTAGAGACAGTAAGCGTCACATCATATCTACCCGGCGAAGCATAAGTTACAACAGGATTTGTGGAAGCAGAGGTGGACGGTGTTCCTCCTGGAAATGACCAAGAACGACTTACGACCGTTCCCGTAGAAAGGTCGGAGAAATTGACTGGCTGTCCGATACAAGGGGAAGTATTGTCCGCTACGAAATTTGCAGTCGTGGTCCTGAGATTATTGATAGGTGTTTCCCATACGCCTCTACCGTAGGTGAAGACACGCAAAAGTGTGTTTGATGTGCCATCATTGAAAATTGACATATCAACGATCGTTGTACGTGAAGGAAGGGATGAGCTGTAAATGGACCAACTCGTTGCAGAAGCCGTCTTGTAATAGACTGATCCGCCTGATGCGACGAATACTAGTTCATTGGAAGAAAAATATTCATCAGCGATGATTGCCGCATGATTGTAGGACGGAAGATTGTAGGTCACTGCGGTCCAGGTGAGTCCATTATCAGCTGAACGATAAACCCGGGTATTGGTGGATATATAGATGGTGTTGGGAGACGATTTGACCGAGGTTATGCTGGCACTTGTTGATGTGGCATTGGGCAGTGACACCACAGTGAAAGTAGGCGTTGCACTCAGTGCGTTCGTTGAAATATGGATCTTCTGGTCGCTGGTGATGACGTACAATTTGTTTGAATCAGCGAAGTTGACGTGCATTGCCATGATCTTCACACCTGTATTGTAAATACTGGTCCATGAAGGTGTGGTGAGCGTCAAATTTGTTGTCCGCAAAACGACAGTATCACCCACAAAAGCGAGATCAGGATTGCCACGGAAAAAAGCTATATCGGAAAAATCAGTCACTGATGCAGGTAGTCCATATGATGCCGTACTTCCGGTGACCAGTCGCCGCCTGGGCAACTGGACGGTACCCCAATCGGGAAGGAAATAATAGACCATTGAACTATTCGCACGATAATCGAAAACACAGTGCGACTGCCAGTCGCCTCCGCGATTGGTGTACCAGGTTGTTGAGTTGGCATACAATTCACCATTGTCCTGAGTTCCAATACTCATCATATCTCGGCGGGTAGGACTGCAACTTCCGTGATAGATCTCATAACCATAGATACCATCGCTTTTCGGCGTCCAATTATTTCCACCGTCCGTACTCAGCCAAACGCCACCATCGTTCATGTTCCACAGTTGGGAGTTGTTATAAGGGCTTGTAACAATCTGATGCATATCAGTATGCACCTTTTGATACCAGACGGTCAACTGAGTCCACGTTACACCCCCATCGGTAGATTTCCAAACGTTGTGAGCAACGAAATAGACGATGTTGGCATTCGCCCGATCGACCCCCAAGCCTGTATTGTAATCACCCTGACCTGGATCTGCGGAACTGTTGGTATATCCGGTAAGGAATGGAGAAATATTGTTTTTGACCGCTGTGAAATTATTGCCCCCGTCGGTTGACTTGAACAAGGTGCCGCCTTGAGCATTCATATAGAAATATACCACATTGGTGTCAGCAGGAGTCACAGCAATACGTGTTCCACCCCCGGTCGTATAGCCGGTTGGAATAAAAATTCCAGATGTGACCTGGATCCATGTATCACCGAAATCATCGGAGCGGTAAAGCTCGGCGTTACGCGTGGATACGAACAGAGTACGACTTCCATTAGATGCCTTCTGCTTAAGATCATCAAGGGCAAGACTGGCCGACTTCAAAGTCCATGTGGCTCCAGCATCCGTGGTCTTGTAAACACCGGTATTGGTAGCGGCCACGATAATATTATTGTTGGAAGGGTCCATGATCATATCAACCACGATTTTCCCGGTGAGCGTGGTTTGCGAGAAGGAGCTCCCCCCGTTTGTGGATTTCCAAACACCTGAACCGCTTGAATAATAATTGTGATCGCCACCCCCAAGATAGATTACCTGGTCGTTCACATGGTCTATACAAACTGATGCGAACCGGGTGTTAAGAGTAAGGTTGTCGCAACCCGGAGCGACCAACCAATTATTACCTCCATCATTCGAAATGAAAAGTCCGCCACGTGCACTCACGGCATACATCTTCAATGAGTTGGAAGGATGGAACTTCATCTGACTCACACGACTGATACCATGGATCTGACCGGAAGCATTGGTTGGGAATAGGGCCGGCTTATAGGCAGTCCATGAAGCTGTCTGGGCGTACGACAGTACTGTTATGATGAAAAATATCGCGGTGTAAAGTAGTTTTTTCATATTCGTTTTCCGTAAAGTCATTTTGAAATCGTTCACTTGCCTTCCTGCTTGCGTAATTCCTCCTGCTGTTTGTTCCAGATCTCGGTGCGCTCTGCATCGCTAAGTATGTGGCCGTTTTCCTGCACCCAGGGTTTGACTTCCCGTGCCCAATTTTTAAATCGTTTATTCTGGAACTTCAGGTACTCAGCAACTTCAAGGTCGGCGCCACGTAATTTCTTCCGTTTC
>JBJSZR010000287.1:0-5221 GCA_046090385.1 Bacteroidota bacterium | reverse complement strand
AATTACTGGAGTGAGGGGCTACTACGATGATGTATTTATTCAAATGCATTGGCGGCGCACCTTCGATTCTCCATTTCAGTATTTTTTGAAATAAAAGCCGGTAAATGAATCTCATCGGTGAATATTGATGCTTTAGACGATTAGCAAGTTGTGTTTTTTTTCTGAAACTCTAGAGGCGATTCGCCCTTGGTTTTGATCCTTCTGCCAACAACAGCGAGTCGCAGGCGTAATATCGTGGTACCTGCCTGGCTGTCTAATTATCTTGCATAAGGTTTATGGTGAGTTTTCAAACGTTGTCGCTCATCGGTTATTTGTTCATGGTAATAATGGCCGTTGATTTCCGGAGCCTCGTCCCCAACCCCCGGTTCCCCACCTTCGGACTCCGGACGACACGTTGAAAGAAAAATAGTTTTTGTTAAGGTGAATGAGTAAGGAGCTGTAGTCGAAAGGCTGCAGCTCTTTTATTTCCCATCCGTTCCCTTTGGCCCCGATAATCAATTATTCATCAATGATAATTTGGTTTTTACCAACTCTTTTTGGTTTGTCTTTTTTTCAAGGATACATTAAATACAATCAAATCAACAAGTCATGGGATATCCTGAATTCTATTCAAATCATTTTCATCCCGACACCGAGCAACGGATACGGCTCATCGAGGATGTTCGGCGAATCAGATCGATCATGGGTTTTCCTCATCGATTCGCTTATTTGCGATCGCTTGCGAGGACTCGAAAACATGTCCGATCGGTATATCCTCCAGACTGGAGTTTCAGGTAAAAAAAGACCCCCCGGCCAGTTACGATCCGAGGGGCTTCCCAAACACACCATGAAATATCAAACGTCGTTCACGCTGTTTTATTTTGTAAAGACCTGTATCAATAAACAATACTGACGTGCCCGATCCACTCGTAGGGTTTACCTTCAACTCCCAGCCCTTGGATTTTGTAAACGTATGTGTCGGTTTCGCACTTTTGGCCGTTATAATAGCCGTCCCAATTGCCTTCAAGACTATCCCATGATTTAAGCAACAAGCCCCATCGGTCGAATATCCAAACTTTGATATTTGACATGTTGGTGAATTCCGGTTTGAAAACATCGTTCTTGCCATCGCCGTTCGGTGTGAAGCAATTCGGTGCGAACAAGGTGGATGTGGGTCTTATATCCACAGAACGATATGCGGTATCGCGACAACCGAATTGGTTCACCGTCACGAGCATGGCCGAGAAAGAACCGGTATCTCCGAAAGTATGGATCGGATTGAGGTCACGGTTGTTGATTGTTCCGTCACCGAAATGCCATTGGAAGCCACTGTAGCCCTGGGACAGGTTCGTGAAGGATATGGTAGGATTCAGGTCGTTGACCGATGGGGAGCTCATTTCGAATTCAGCCACGGGGTCAGGGAATACCGTCACATATCCGTTTGCAGTGCTGTTTGCCTGGCAACCGTTACTGGATACTACCGTCAGACTTACCGAGTAGTTGCCGGACTCATTGTAGATGTGTGTCGGATTCTGTGCGGTTGACACATCTCCATCGCCGAAATCCCATAGCCAGCCGACAATTGATCCGTCAGTCACAATCGACATATCGTTCGGCGTGGAAAGTACAGGCCTGCAACCTTGTACACCCGTAGAGAAATTCACAGTCGGTATATCGAAGACGGTCACTTGACGAGTGATGGTATTCGTACATCCCCTGTCAGATATGCTGGTAAGCGAGGCCTGATAAATTCCTGATGCTTGATACGTGTGAGTAGGAGCAGTGATAGAGGAAGATTGTCCGTCGCCGAAGAACCAGTTGTTCGAAACGATTGATCCGTTGGCAATCGTGCTGGAATTCTGGAAGGATGTGGTGTTGTTCAGGCATACGGAAGATCCGGTGAAGTCCGGTGAAGGGAGCGGATGTATCTGTACAGTGGCGCCGGCATTTCCTACACAACCATCAGCAGTTGTCACTACCAGTTGTACCGGATAGGTTCCGGCATTTTGGAATACATGATTGAATGCCGAGTCTGTATTTTGAATTCCGTTTCCCAGATCCCAGTTGAATACGGATCCTGGTGCATCAGTGCTGGCAGTGAAGTTTACCGGTGAGCCTTCGCAAGCATCGATGGCTGAAATTGTTGTAGTTGGCTGTCGGAGAACCGCAACAGGTGCGTTGTATTCGTCCATACAACCGAACTGGGTGGTGGTTGTCAAGGTTGCAATGTATTGTCCATCATTCGGATATTGGTGTAACGGATCACTAAGTGTGGATCCGGATCCGTCGCCGAAGCTCCAGTTCCATGAGATGATACTTCCGTCCTGAGAAGTGGAGAGGTCATTGAATTGGGTTGGAAGATTCTCGCAGTTGCTCGTGGCTAGGAAGTTCGTGTTCGGACTGTTGTAAACCATCAGCAATTGAGTCAGCTGATCGGTACATCCGTTTGAACTGGTCACAGTAAGCGTAGCCTGTTGCATTCCTGCATTCTGGAATACAACGGACGGATCAGATGCTGTGGAACTTATTCCTCCACTGAATGTCCAGGAACTGGTGAATGTTTCTCCGCCCGGCACGCCTGATTGATTGACGAATTGGGAGGACGAGCCGAAGCAGACGTTTCCTGTCGCAAACGCTGCAATAGGTTCAGGGAAGATGTTCACGGTGCCCGTAAAGGAGTCGGTACAACCTTGATCGCTAACCACATCCAGTGACACGTTGTAGGTTCCTGCTGCAGCGTACGTAAGTGCAGGTTGCTGGATTCCTGAGGTAGTGTTGTTTCCCAGATCCCAATTCCATGAGTTTATTGTGCCTGTGTTTACAGTTGAAGTGTTAGTGAAGAGGGTTTGAGTATTCAGGCAACCGTCAGTTGCACTGAAGGAAGCGACAGGCAACGGGAAGATGGTGATGGCTGAATTGGCAGTATCACGGCATCCGTCCAGTGTGGTGGTTACAAGAGATATTTGATATGTTCCCTCAGTGTTGAACACCATTGTCGGATTGACAGAACTTGAATTGCCATTATTCTCGAAGGTCCAATAGTTGGAATAGATCGTGCCACCGTTTCCATTCGATGCATTTTGCAGATTTATCGTACTTCCCGCACATGCATCCTGATGGTTGAATAAAGCTGAAGGATTCGGGAAAATGGTCACTGGTACATCCATATTCGAAGTGCAGCCATTCACAGTAGTTACGGTCAAATTGACGGAGTAAGTACCCGCATTAGCATATAAATGTGAAGGTTGATTCTGATTCGAGACATTTCCGTCTCCGAAATCCCATGAATTGCTGTTTATCACCCCCCAGATCGAAGTCGAACTGTTTGTAATGGCGATGTCATTTCCCTGGCAGACATTTGATGCGGTGAAATCGGCTACCGGAAGTCCGTTTACTGAAATGTTCTTGATGATGGTATCACGACAACCCATGTCGCTCTCCACGATCAATGTAGCATTGAAATTTCCCGGAGTAGTGAAGCTGTGCGAAGGTGAACTGGTATTGGAGTTTGTATTATCACCGAAATTCCAATTCCAGGAAGTGATATTTCCTGTCGGTATAGTCGAAGCATCATTGAAGGTTGTTGCGTCGCCAAGACAAACAGTCGTTGCATTGAAATCAGCTAAAGGAAGTGGATTAACGGTCACACTATTTGTGACTGAAGCTGAACATCCTGCATTGGTGGTGACTGTCAATGTCACTGGATATGCTCCCGGAACTGCATAATTTTGTACTGGGTTCAAGAGGCTGGACGCGATACCGTTTCCAAAGTCCCATGAGACATTTTGTATCTGACCCCCACCCACTGAACTCTGATTGGTGAAGTTGATAGGATCGCCAAGACAAGCTGTGGTAGCTGTAAATGATGCAGTTGGTATGTTATTAACCGTCACTTGATGCATGGTAGCCGCTGAGCAGCCGTTTATATCTGTGATTGTCACAAGGTAATTGCCAGGCGTGTTTACGCTAATCGTTTGTGTTGTTGACCCGTTTGACCAAACATAGGTGCTACCAGGATTTCCTGCATCCAAAACTGCATACTGACCACTACAAACCGCCGAATTGCTTGGTAGTGCCTGCATGGTTCCACCCAAACTTACAGTTGCAGCACCATTGGTCACACATCCGTTCTGTGCTACTACCGTTACTGAATAACTTCCGCTGTCATTCACCAGGATGGTCTGGGTTGTTTCGCCAGTTGACCATTGATAATCAGAGCCAGGATTACCAGCATCCAACGTGGTGGTATAACCCTGACAGACAAAACTTGGAAGCAGATTGAGTACTGGAGCCTGATTCACTGTGACATTGACGACATCTGTTGCGCTGCAGCCTTGACTAGTGAAACCTGTAACAACGTAAGCTCCGGAAACAGTCGGAGTGAAAATCAACGTAGGACTTGATGATCCTCCCGGTGTCCAGGAATATGAGTTGGCACCGGATGCTTGCAATGCTACTGCTGACCCACTGCAAACGGTACGGTCAGGTCCGGCATTCACATTCGGAAGGTTATTTACAGTGACCGTTACGGTTTCGCTATCCATACATCCGTTTCCGTCTGTTACTGTCACCGTATAGTCGGTGGTTATGCTTGGACTTACTATTATGCTTGATCCACTCATTCCACCGGGACTCCATGTGATCATCGGTGCACCACTTGCTGTCAAGTTGACGGAGTCGCCGTTACAAATCGATGCATCGGATGAGACTACTGCATTTGGTAAGGGAAGTATATTCACAGATACATTATCAGTAGCGCTGCATCCGAAGTTATCTGTCACGGTTACCGAATAATTGGAGTTCGAATTCGGAGTCACATTGATGGATGCGGTTGTGGAGTTTCCAGGAGACCATGAATAACTGTTACCGCCACTGGCAGTAAGGGTCACCGTACTTCCCGGACAGATATTCCTGTCAGATCCGGCATCTGCTTGGGGCAAAGGACGCACATTGACATTAATGGTTGCGGTATCTTTACAGCCACGATTGGACGTTGCTATGACCGTAGCGGTGAAGGTACCTGCTACCGAATAAGTATGCGACGGATTTGTTTGGCTTGATGTGAATCCATCTCCGAAATTCCAGTTATAGGAAGATATGTTTCCGTTCGTAATGGTGGAGGAGTTGTTAAATGCAGTAGTGCGTCCCTCGCAAACTGTGTTGGAGGATACTGTCACATTAGGATTTGGAAATACGTTGATTTGCCTTGTGACGGTTCCAGTGCAACCACCGGCAGTGACAA
>JBJSZR010000286.1:0-2855 GCA_046090385.1 Bacteroidota bacterium | reverse complement strand
CTCCGGACTAAAATTCGCAGAGTGGGAATACGGCCCTCAGAAAAGATTGCTGGCTTCAATTACCGGCGACCATGAATTTCGGTCAGGATTTTTCAAAAGATTTAAAAGTATCTTAAGCTATCAGACTGTCGAGGAAAGCAGAATCACCCGTTCATTCGGTTCTACTAGTCGTACGGTCAGAACAGAGGATGTGGATGTCTTAGGCTATACGGTCTATCTGGACAGGGAAGCTGAAAGACATGATGTAAGAGCCGGTATTGATGGACAATTAAGCACTGTCCAATCCACTGCTTTTTCGGAGAACATTTTGGACGGAACTTTGGCAACTGCAAGCACCCGATATCCGTCCGGAGGCAACGCCATGGGTAATCATGCACTGTTCGTTTCTCACACATGGAAAATCAGTCCCCAATTCATCTTAAATGACGGACTGCGTTTGACATTCACCTCGCTTTACTCCAAGTTTTATGACACCACTTTTTACCCGTTCCCTTTCCGCGAGGTCGAGCAAACCAACACTGCATTATGCGGAAACCTCGGCTTGGTTTATCGTCCTGCAGAGCGATGGAAATTTTCACTGCTGGGTTCATCAGGTTTCCGTTCTCCAAATGTCGATGATCTTGCAAAAGTTTTTGATTCATCTCCCGGCTCCGTTATCATGCCCAATCCTGAACTGGGTCCTGAAAGGTTATGGTCCGTAGAGTCCTCTGTCGGATTGCGTATCGGCGAGGTTTATTTTGAAGGCACAGCCTTTCACTCATGGTTCGATCGCGCAATCGTTATTCTTCCCGGCACATTCAACGGATCAGACAGCATTATCTATGACGGTGTACAAAGTGCTGTACGGACCTCTTTCAATGAGCGCAGTGCTTTCGTACAGGGCTTATCCGGATCCATGGAGGCTGAACTCGGTAAGCGATTGCATTTTGTTGCATCTGTAACCTATACAAAAGGAAGAATCGTAGAGGGCGGCGGCCAATCACCATTGGATCATATTCCCCCTGTATTTGGACGTATTTCACTGCGGTATGATTATAAGTCCATGGATATCGAAAGCTTTTTTCTTTTCAATGGAAAAAAGCCGATCAGTGAATACCTTTTGAATGGAGAAGATAATGAGCGATATGCTCTTCCGCAGGGAATGCCGTCCTGGAGTACACTTAATTTCAGAGCATCATGGAAAGCATCAAAGCTTTTCAAATTACAAGCTGGTATCGATAATGTCTTTGATGTGAATTACCGCACGTTTTCATCAGGTATCCAGGCTCCTGGACGGAATTTCATCTTCGCGGTAAGAGTCGGATTTTAAGAAATCACTTGTTCAACAACGAAGTTCCTGTCATTTCGAATGGTACATCGAGCCCCATCAACTCCAGGACTGTAGGCGCAAGATCAGCCAGTCGTCCGTTTCGCAACGAGAGAATTTCTTTTCCTAGCAGGAATAATGGTACAGGATTGGTGGTATGTGCAGTATTGGGCGAACCGTCAGCGTTCACCATGAAGTCGGCATTTCCATGGTCGGCTGTAATTAGGAATGAATATCCGGAAGGAATCCCGGATTCTACCACCCGCTGCACACATCGGTCAACAGTCCTGACGGCTCTCACTACAGCATCGAAGTCTCCGGTGTGTCCAACCATGTCACAATTAGCAAAATTGAGACATACGAAGTCGACATCTCCACGCGTCAGTTCAGAGCAAAGTTTAGTTGTGACCTCCTCTGCGCTCATCTCAGGTTGTAGATCGTAGGTGGCCACTTTTGGTGAAGGCACAAGAATCCGTTGTTCACCTCTGAATGGCTCCTCGCGTCCGCCGCTGAAGAAGAAAGTAACATGCGGATACTTTTCTGTTTCAGCTATTCGAATCTGGGTTCTACCTGCATCTGAAATCACTTCCCCTAAGGTTTTCGCCAGCTTGTCTTTGTCATAAATCACCTGAACGCCTTTGAAGGTGTCATCGTAATTGGTCATGGTTATGTAGCGCAGGATCAGTGGCCGCATATCCTGCCCCGGGATCGCGCTCTGCGTAAGCACCTGAGTTATTTCTCTGCAGCGATCGGTACGGAAGTTGAAACAGATCACAGCGTCTCCTTCATCGATGGTGGCAATCGCTTCACCGGTATCATTCACCATCAAGCAAGGTCGTATGAACTCATCCGTTATTTCATTTTCGTAGGATGTGCTGACAGCGGTTACAGGATCGGTGAAGTGGTCGCCTTTTCCATGTACCATTAAGTCATAAGCTATCTTCACTCTTTCCCAGCGTTTGTCACGATCCATTGCATAGTACCTGCCTATCAGCGAAGCGATTTTCACGGAAGTGCCCTTGATGTGTTCAACAAGTTCACGGATGAAGCCCTTACCGCTTTTCGGGTCCGTATCACGACCGTCAGTGAACGCATGGATGTAAACATCTGTCAAACAATTCTCCTCGGCCATTGAGCATAAGGCTTTCAGATGCGAAATATGGCTGTGAACACCGCCATTGGAAAGCAGTCCGATGAGGTGCAGTTTTTTACCGCTTTTTTTTACGTAACTGAAAGCGTCCAGAATCACAGGATTTGTACGGAATGTATTTTCTCTGATAGCCTTATTGATTTTCACAAGGTCCTGGAAAACCACCCTGCCGGCGCCGATGTTCAGATGACCGACTTCCGAATTCCCCATTTGGCCCCCTGGAAGACCAACATCTTCGCCGGAGGTCAATAACTCAGCGTGAGGGTACTTGGAATACAAGCTAGAAATGAAAGGAGGTTTGGCTACGTGAATGGCATTGGAAGATGAATCGAGACCGAGCCCCCATCCATCCATAATCACCAATACGACCTTACCTGTTTTTACCATCAATGGCTGATG
>JBJSZR010000285.1:0-1496 GCA_046090385.1 Bacteroidota bacterium | reverse complement strand
CTTGTACTTGTACTTGTACTTGTACGTGTACTTGTACTTGTACTTGTACAGCAAGGGCCTTGAAGATATCGCCGGCAGAGTCTTGTACTTGCAATCGGAACAATACCGACTTCAAAAAGAGGGAATCGGTCGTCTTTATATCGGATATCGCCTCTCTCGCCGCAACCAATTCATTGTCCTCCAGCAAACGATCGATTCGTTCCGATTCCGTTTCACCGAAGTGGACGAATCCGTAGCTGGCCAAGGCAAGCACAAGTACCACTGAAAATAACAGCGCCTTTTTCATTGAAAAAATTGAATATTAATTGATTACGGGTTAATTTGTTGAAAACCAGGACAGCAAAAATAATTCGCTGACAGCCCTGTGTCAATTTTATTTCGTGAAAAAATCTGCGTTTTCAGGCTGATTTCGCACTTCGCAACCTTCTCGCCATTAAGTTGTTATGTGGTAGTGAAGTACATGTATATTTTCCTGGCCATCATCATCTTGCTGGCTTTTGCGCAAATCATGATAGCAAGAAGCACCGATTCAACGGAACAGCAGCGTTACAGCGTGTTAATGTCCGATGGCAACTTCGAAGTTCGACGTTATGATGCCGCATTGATGGCTTCGGTATCCAATCCCGCGTCAACAATCCGTTCAGGAGCCAACGGGAGTTTTCGTCGATTGGCGGGTTTCATATTCGGGGGTAACGACCGCGGACAGCAGATTGCGATGACCGCTCCGGTACATATGGAGCAGAGCGACTCCGGCAATAGTATGAGTTTTGTGATGCCATCATCTGTTCGTGCAGAAGATTTGCCGAAGCCTGATGATGAAGGTATTCGATTTCATACGGCACCCGAGCAATATGTGGCGGCAGTCAGATTTTCCGGGTTTGCTTCGGACCAGGATATCGACCACTATGAGGAATTGCTTCGCAAATGGCTGGAGTTAAAAGGTCTGAAACCGATATCTGCTTTCCGTTACCTTGGTTATAATCCTCCTTATCAGCTGGTAAACCGCAGGAACGAAGTGGCGGTGACGATATCATCAGAGGATATCGCTTTTCTTAACAAAGTTCGCTGAACATTTTTAGAATTACTGTTAAACCAATTCTCTTCAGAGGACTCAAAGGCTGTTCCTTTGATCCGATATGAAATTTCCTGATAGAAGCACTGCTTTCTGCGCACTGTTACTCGCCCGAGATGACTTTCAATAGTGCTAACTATTTCTGTGATACAGCTACTACAGGGGGATACTCTGACTGGAGACTTCCTAATGCAAAAGAGATTTTCAGTATTCTGAACCAGCAACGTACGAATCCTGCTATCGATGTCTCTTGCTTTTCTCCAACTACTGCAGAGTATTGGTGGTCATCAGACAGGCAGGTCAATGATACTTCAAAGATATGGTGTGCGAATGCCGGTGGCGGGATAGGAAATCACAGGATGAGTGAAACAATTAGTGCTGGAGGCACAAAGCGATTTCAAGTGAGAGCAGTTCGTGAAACTTC
>JBJSZR010000284.1:0-678 GCA_046090385.1 Bacteroidota bacterium | reverse complement strand
CGCGCAAGGTGTAATTACCTCCGATTTTCTCATACCACCTTACTTTTCCGGTCTGTACTTTTCGTTTGAAAGGGTTGAAGCGAGCGACTCCGAAACTCACATCCGGAAGCGTTATACGGATGTCGTTGGTGATAGTGTTCTGCCAATGGTTCATTGCCAAAGTCAGGTTGATTGGCTTGTCAGGAAATAATCGCGTGTAGGTGAGTGATGACTGGAAAGTATTCGTCAGATAGTTATTCAATGGAGTGATCGTATTTCGGTAGTAACTTGAGGATCCTGCGGTTACATTCGCACTGAAATTATGGTAAGGATTCGCTTTCGGATCCTGTGCATGCACCCATACCACTTGAAAGTCCTTTCTTGAGGAGAAATCAGGCAGATCCCGCTCTCCGATGGTGGTATAGGCATAACTGACTCTGAAATTTCCGTTGTACTTGTAACGCTTTCTGTATTGAGAACCGAGATCGATGGTATAGCTGCCTTTCGTGTATAAGTCGGTGGTCAGCGAAAGGTTTAAGTAATCACTGAATCCGAAATAGTAACCAAGCCGTTGAAAGTAGAACCCTCGGTCAGCTGATTCACCGAATCCTGGAAAGATGATTCCTGAACTTCGACCTTTCTTGTTAGGGAAAAAGCCGAAGGGTATCGCAAGTGGGGTGGGTATGTCTTCTATGGTTA
>JBJSZR010000283.1:0-4282 GCA_046090385.1 Bacteroidota bacterium | reverse complement strand
ACTTATACTTCTACTTCTACGTTTATGGCGATGCCGGTCATGCACTTGAGTTCCATTCTACGGCACCTTTTTATAATCATGCATCCGGTGGAGTCGTACCTTATCTCAATAATCCCATCTCTTATCAGGAGTATACCGTCGGACTTGATTCATGGCTGACTTTGGGCCAGGTAGCTATCAGGAATCAAAATCGTTTTTGTGGCGTACTTAAGTCGACTGACGGAAACGGAAATTCCATAGCCGGATCATTCAACGACGGAGGGATGCTGGCCAACACGGATGTATCAGCGGGCATTCCGTTGACCACAGCAGACGGGATGGATACGATGCGGAACATCATAGGAGCTTCCTCATGGGGTTACAATCTTCCGGACTCATCTATATTCGGTCCGCTGAGCGATGAATCCGATTTCATTAGCACATCAGCTTCTATCCAGTGTGATGGTGCCAGAGGCAATGACACTTCTAATCTTGTGCTGGTTGCTCAGCTTACCACTGCCGGTGATATTTCTTTTCGATTGAACTTGCGTGTTTCACAAGTAAACGGTTCGGACACTACGGTTGTCGATTATGTTTCAGAGCTTGCTCCTGGTGAATCTCCCTCATCTTCGCTTATACCGCTATCTACGTTGATTTATCCTCCGGTTTGTGGTTGTACTGATCCTGATTATTTGGAGTATGATATAATGTATACTTGCTCTATTGAGGATTCCTGCAGAAATCTTGTCAGGTTCGGATGTCTGGATACTGCCGCTTGCAATTATGATCCCTCAGCTAACTTCAACCTCCCGACACTTTGCTGTTATCCGGGGTACTGCAATGATCGCAACCTGGAGGTGGTGTGTCCGCAATTGACATTAGGACGACAGCTTTTCAGTGAGTTAGCAATCGTGCCCAATCCTTTCGCCGAGGCTTTGACCATAATCTGGCAAAAGTCAAACGGCAAAACAATGATGTTAGAGATATACGATTCTCAAGGCGGCAAAATCAGGCAATATGAATTTCATGCTGACATGATGGGAGGCAGGGTAGTTATTGATGTCAGAGACCTAGCCAGTAGCCTTTATCTGATCCGCATCACAGACGAAAGCGATGCTGTAACAAATAGAATGATAAAGCGATGAAATCACTCGACTTACTTTCAATCACCGGTTTCAGGATACTGATTTTGTTATTTTCATTTATCGTGATTTCAGGTTGTGGGGGAGAGGATCCACAACCATTCATAGAGACTGGCTCAGTCACTGACCATGAAGGAAAGGTATATCGGACAGTTAAAATCGGTGATCAATGGTGGATGGCAGAAAATCTTGCTGTGACCACTTTCAGAAACGGTGATCCGATTCCGTTTGCCGATGCCTTCGATTCCGCAGCATGGGCAGGAACTGGTCTTCCAACTTACTCTGTCTACCAGAATCTCCCGAATTCCCCCGGGCTCCTCTACAACGCTCAGGTCATTGAGGACTCGCGGCCGGTCGCTCCCCAGGGCTGGCATATCGCTACGGATGATGATTGGAAAATTCTGGAGCAGTTCATCGGAGTGTCGCAACAGGAATCTGAAAAGACGGGTTGGCGTGGAAGTTCAGCCGGCGATGCGCTGAAAATAAAAGGACTTGACAATTGGGCCAGGTATCAGGATGTATGGGCTACCGATTCCTACGGGTTTTCTGCAAAAGCCGGCGGCTGCCGTACTCATGACGCCCGTTTCAGTTATCCCTCCGGCTTGACCTACACGGGTTTCTGGTGGACCGCTACTGTCCATCCCGGCGCTGAACATTATTACCGCCATCTCGACTACAAGGAGTCCGGGGTTTTCAGATCACATACCTATGATACATACGGAATGAGCATCAGGTGTGTAAAGGATTGACAGAATGTTCATCTTCAACTGTCCCGGAAGTCCGCTACTGTAGCGGACTTCAGTGTTTTTAAGACTATGTAACATGCATTGCGGTCAGTTAACATTACGTTTCTTTTCCGTTTCAAATCGGTTCACGATTCGATAATGCAAAAATAAGTTTAGGATAGGGAACACTTCAACTGACAAATGGATTTTCGTATCCGTAAATCTGAGAAACCCTAAAAACACGTATACATGAAAACACTCAACAAAATCGTAACAGCGATCGCAGTATCGATTGCTTCGCTGAATGTAACCAGCGCCCAGACGAATCTGGGAGAACAGTGCGGTTGTCCTCCTGTGGCGTCCCGTTCCACTGTGCTTTTGTCCACTCTTGCAACAAGCGGAGGTGCAAATGACGGTATTCTGACATCGAGTAATACTATTCTTGACTGTTCCAAGATTTATATCCTGGATAAGAAGATATATGTCGACAGCGGTAAGGTATTGACCATCCAACCTGGTGCACTGATCAAGGGTCGTACTTATTCTACTAATGACTCAGCTACAGCCCTAGGTGTTATGCGATATGCAAAGATTTTCGCAAGCGGTACAGAAACATGTCCAATCGTATTCACCGCTGAGGCGGATCCGATGGATGGCACTTACTCCATCAACAACAAAGGCAAATGGGGTGGCGTATGTATCGCAGGCCGCGCTACAAACAACCTTCTACTTTCCAACAACGGTCCTTTCCAGCCGGGTGTAGGTGATGGAAGAATAGCTGTCGCCAACGGACTTGGTACCTTCGAAGGTTTCGCGAGCTCGAACCGTAAAGACCAATTCGGTGCGAACCTTACCGCCGGCGAGACATTCGATGACAATGACAATTCAGGTATTTTCAAATATGTAAGTATTCGTTATGCGGGAGCCATCCTTCAGGTAGGTGGAGAGTTGAACGCTCTTTCGCTTGGATCCGTAGGTCGCGGAACCACCATCGACCACGTCGAGGTTGTATCCTGTGCCGATGACGGTATCGAACTTTGGGGTGGTACAGTAAATTTGAAATACATGGTTTCGCTTTTCGGTAATGACGATATGTTCGATTTCGATGATGGTTGGATCGGTAAGGCGCAGTTCTTTTTCGGTTTGAAGACTAGTACGAACGATACTACGACCAGTGTCGATGCTGACAATGGATGGGAGTGTGATGCTGATGATCAAAAATCAAACAACCTTCCACGCTCACGTCCGACGGTTTTCAATGCTACCATCATTGGAAACGAGAAGAAGATAAGGACTGTTGATAATTCAGGTATCGCTGCCATCATGGCAAAAGAATACACAGAAGGTGAATTTTACAACAGTGTATACACGAATTTCCGTTATGGATTCAATGTAGTGAAGGCATTAGGTACTCGTACTGGAGGTTCTGAAGCTTGGCATAACTGGGCGAACACCGGTGGTAACGGAACCGGAAGTCTGAAAGTGAAGTGTAACACCTTCGTCGGTGTGCCTTATGCTCTCAGGATTGATGCAACCTCATCTTTCTCCCCAGGAACCATCTCTTCGACCGATACGGCTCAATTCTTCACAACTGATTTGAACGTTTCATTGAATACTGTTCCGGGCATGACCAATGTATGGTCTATGAATGCATTAAACAACGTGGTTACCACCCAAGCTGATGCTATTCCTCAGCCTGCTCTCTCTGTGACTGGCTGTCCCACGCCTCCGGCTGATGGATTCTTTTCACCAGCCCCTTACCGCGGTGCATTCGCTCCAACTGGTAAGAACTGGCTTTCCGAGTTCGCCCAGACTCAGATTCTCAACGTTGTGAATGGTACACAACCATGTCCTACCGATCTGAATCAGGATGGATTGACCAATAACGTGGACTTCCTTCAGTTGCTCGGAAAATTCAACCAATCCTGCCAGTAACATCTTTTTTGTAACAGGCATTGATAAAAACAGTTAACGCAAACACACATCATGAAAAACAAAATGTTCAACCTCTATTACCTGTTGATTGCTTTGCTCACTTCCCTGGGCAGTATCAATGTGCAGGCGCAGAACGGTTTGCAGAACGTGATCATTGAAAAGTATTACGTATCCAATGCGGCTGATTCTTCATCAGCTGCCGGAACGCTTCCTGTTGGATCGGTTACCTATCGCATCTATGTCGATATGTTGCCAGGCTATAATTTCCAGGCATTATATGGTGTCAGCAATCACCCGCTCAGGTTGCAGTCAAGTACCTCGTTTTTCAATGACGAGAACTACGGCTCTACTTCACCGAATGGAATCAGTACGACCAACATCCGAAAGTTCACTGCAATGATTGATTCTTGGTTCTCTGTAGGTGCTGGCTGTAACGGTAAAATCGGAGTCCGTAAAACGGCAGACACTGACGGCACACTTGGCAATGCAAACGGCATCTTA
>JBJSZR010000282.1:0-1420 GCA_046090385.1 Bacteroidota bacterium | reverse complement strand
ACGTCCAGTGGCTGAAGGACGGAGATATTATCGAGTTGGAAATAGAAGGACTTGGTATTCTTAAGAACGAAATAGTGAGGGAGGCGACAGATTTTTCGATTTTAGCATTGAAGAAAATGCCTCAAAATGTGTAAATTTAGGGAGGTGGAACGCCTACTCTGAATACCGTGGAAAATACATCTTCCTCTGCTCCTGTCACCAATTCTGAAACAGAAAAGGATCAGATATTACGCGCCTACAAAGCCTTACTGAGATCTTTACGCCCAAGCCTGGGCAAGGGCGACAAGAAGATGATTCGGCTTGCCTTCGATATGGCATTGGAGGCACACAAAGACATGCGCCGGAAGACAGGAGAGCCGTACATCCTGCATCCCTTGAGTGTGGCGCAGATATGCGCAGCTGAAATAGGACTTGGTCCACTTGCTATCGTTTGCGCGCTATTACACGATACGGTTGAAGACACCTATCTGACGCTTGACGATATCAGGAATTCTTTCGGGGAAAAAGCCGCTTCGATTGTCGATGGCTTGACAAAAATTTCAGGAGTCGTACTGCAGGGATCATCCATACAAGCTGAGAATTTCAGGAAAATGCTCCTCACCCTTTCGGACGACGTAAGGGTCATTTTGATCAAACTGGCCGACAGGTTGCATAATATGCGCACTCTGGATTCAATGAGCAGGGAAAAGCAATTGAAGATCGCATCCGAAACCGCCTTCCTTTATGCACCATTGGCTCATCGACTCGGACTATACCCGATAAAGACTGAACTGGAAGATCTGGCTTTAAAACATACCGAACCGGAGATATACAATGGCATAGCAGCCAAGTTGCAGCAAACCAAACGGGAGCGTACAAGGTTCATCAATGAATTCATGGAGCCGATCAAGGAGGAGTTGACCAAGCAAGGATTCAAGTTCGAAGTCAGAAGTCGCACAAAATCCGTTCAATCCATTTGGAACAAGATGAAGCGGCAAGGAGTAGGCTTCGAGGAAATCTACGATATCTTCGCTGTACGTATCATAATCGATGCGGAGGAAGCCGACGAAAAAGCGATGTGTTGGCGTTGCTACTCTGTTTTCACCGACTTCTACACTCCGAGCCCCGACCGGCTTCGCGACTGGATTTCGACACCGAAGGCGAACGGCTATGAATCATTACATACAACGGTCATGGGACCTGGAGGCCGTTGGGTTGAGGTGCAGATACGAAGCCGACGGATGGATGACATTGCGGAGAAAGGCTACGCCGCACACTGGAAATACAAAGAGGCAAGCGCTGAATCAGCTTTGGACGAATGGATCAAAAAGATCCGCGAGTTGCTGGACCATCCTGACACCAATGCACTTGATTTCATCGACGATTTCAAGCTTAATCTTTTTGCAGACGAGATATTCGTGTTCACTCCCGGAGGAGAAAT
>JBJSZR010000281.1:0-4155 GCA_046090385.1 Bacteroidota bacterium | reverse complement strand
CTTCTTTATAGTCGGAGTCGCGAATTGTCGGAGCCACAACTGCAGGTGCTGCAGGTATACCCGATTTAGTATCCACATTCAATTCATTCGACTTTGCAAGCTGCTTCTTCCTTGCTTCGATTTCAGCATATTCCTTGGCTTTTCTGTCAGCCTCTTGTTTCTCCGCAAATTCTTTTTGTGCACGCAAAGTTGAATCCTGCCTTGCCTTCTCAAGGGCTGCCAATTGCTTTCGCTCTTCCTCAGCCTTTTGGCGATTCAAGGCATCTTGTCTGGCTGTCGCCTCCGCCTCTGCTCTGGAGAGGGAATCCTTACGCCGGTTCTCTGCAGCAACCAACAAGGCTTTCTTTTGGGCACGATCAATGGAATCAAGTCGGGCCAGCTCCTTTTGTTTGCCCAGTTCAGCTGCTTGAGCTTTTTCTGCTGCAACACGCGCAACTTCAGCCGTCTTAGTGGAATCCGCTATACGCTTCTCCTGCTCTTTTTGCTGACGCAACGCCAAGGCCATGGAGTCCTTGAATGACTTGTCGCGTTGTGCAGCAAGTAATTCCATTTGCTTCTTCTCCTCTGACTGTCTTTTTGCCAGTTCCGCATTCGCTTTGTAAGTAGAATCCGAAATCTCCTTCTGACGAAGTTTCAAGGCCGTTTCTGCTTTGGTAGCTGAATCGGCACGCATTCGGGCTACCAGCTCCAACTGGATTTTCGCCTCCGCATCCCGTTGCTTTCGAGCTTCTTCAGCTTTCGCAATAGCTTCTAAAGAATCTTTTTGTGCCCGCTCTTTTAACCTTACCTCCTCCTCTGCTCTTGCCTTTGCATCAGCGGCTGCTTTATTTGCTGCAAGTGTAGAGTCTTTCCTCATCTGCTCTCTGACTTTTGCTTCCTCTTCCGCTTTTGCTTTTGCTTCAGCAGCCGCTTTATTGGCAGCGAGTAATGAATCTTTTCGCATCTGTTCTTTTATTCTTGCTTCCGCTTCTGCCCTTTCCTTTGCTTCTACTGCTGCTCTAACCGTTGCAATTGAGTCCAAACGCTCTTTCTCACGAGCGACTTTTGCAATGGAATCCTGCTTTATCTTTTCCCTGACTGCAGCAATTTCGGCTTGTCTGGCCAATTCGATACGGACTCTTTCCAAAGAGTCGATGCGGTTTTTTTCAGCAGTGGCTGCGGCAAGCGCTGTCTGGGCTCTAGCCATTGAATCCTTTCTTGCCGCTTCCTGCTGAGCACGTACAACAGCCATTTCAGATTCTCTTTGCTTTACACGCGCGAGTGAGTCGTTCCAAACCCTGTTAAGCGAATCAAGGCGTGAACGCTCTTTTTGCTTTTTGATTTCTTCAGCCGCTCTACGCGCCTCGAGCTGCTCGTCTTTGATCTGCTTGGAATAGTTCTGGTCGAATTCGAAATCCTCATAGGCGGGATCATATTTGAATTTAGCAACAGGCTTTGACATTGAATTATCCTGCGCGATCCCCTCTATGTTTTCAAACATGTCCATATTGAAATCCTTGTCGAAAATGATATCCATCTCATCAACGGGAACAGATGTGTTGAAAATGATCGTTTTGGTGATCAGTCCGTCCTTGGAAAAGGTGATGGTATAATCTTTTTGAAGTTCCAACCTGAAATTGTAGGTGCCGTTATCCTTAGAAACAAGCGACTGAGGGGTTGCGCCCGGTGCTGAAATGGAAATGGTGACACCCGACTCCGGATTGTTCGCCTTTCTTGCTTTACCCCTGACCTGCACATAGCCGGAATCTGCAAGGGCACCATTCAAAGAGCAAAAGAATAACAGCAGTGTCAGTAAGGCACTGGAAGGACTGATTATAGGTATACGATTCATGGTTTTCATCTACAAAAGTAAGGCAGAGACCGTGCCATTTTCACTTTTCAATAAGGTAGTTTTCGACTATCCGGTCTAGTTTATCCAGTTTCCTGTCAGTTGCAAAACTTTTCATCACACATGAAAGATTTCTTCTGCCACTTCAAGACTTTCAACAAATGCATCCGCATCCAATCCTACTGAAGACGGACCACCGAAATAAGCAACAAGTTGCTCTGTTGCCAGATTCCCGACCAGCTTATCAGCAGCCATAGGACAGCCCCCTATACCTTTCATAGCACTGTCGAAACGTTTACAGCCTCCGCTGATGGCCGCATCGATTTTCTCCTTCCAGGAATCGGGATGCGAATGGAAATGAGCCCCGAATTCCACTCCGACCACCTCTGGAATAAGGCTCTTGAACAAACGAGTGATTTTTTCCGGTTCAGCGACCCCGATGGTATCGGCAAGTGCGATGGTATTTATACCCATGGTTGCAAGTCGTTTTGTCCAATTGATGACAATTTCCTCATTCCAAGGTTCTCCATAAGGATTGCCAAATCCCATGGAGATATAAATGACCGGATGCTTTCCGTTATGCATGCAAATCCGCTGTATTTCTTCAACACGATGCAAAGACTCCTCAATAGTTGAATTGGTGTTCCTTCTCTGGAATTCCTCAGATACCGAGAACGGAAATCCCAAATAAGTTATTTGACTGTATGTGGCTGCCGATTCCGCACCCCTTGAATTCGCTACGATAGCGAGTAATTTGGTTCTTGATCCATCCATGACCAATCTGTCAAGAACAGCTGGAGTATCAGCCATTTGAGGTATTGCTTTCGGGGAAACAAAGCTTCCAAAATCAAGAGTATCAAAACCGACTTTTAAGAGCGTATTCAAAAAGCGGACTTTATGATCTGTTAATATAGTCGCCAGCCAACCTTGCATCGCATCGCGAGGACACTCGATCAATTTCAACTGTTTGTAATCATTCATCTGCCTGGTGCTATTAATGGAATCAGATCTTCGGAACGGACAAGTCTGCCTGTCGCAATTCGGTTTTTCCGGTCAGTAAGATAGATTGTAGGAGTTGCATCTATCATGCACTCATCCCAAGATTTTTTAGAGATACGGATCACCTCCCAAGGCATACCTGTATCAAGAATGAAATCTGCAATTCGGGTACTGTCCTCCACATGCGTCACTCCAAACCACTGAAGCGAGTCGGCTGTTCTAAGGTATAAATCAGTCAAACCAGGAACGATTGCCCTGCACATTTCGCAACCCGGCTCGAAGAAGAAAATTACAGCCGGCCTTTTCAATTCACCTAATCTCATGCATTTGCCTGTAAGCGACTTGCCCTCCAACCCGGATAAAGAGTGCCCTATGGGCAACAATCTATATCCATCGATTGCAATCGTTGACAAAGACAAAAGCATTCCGAGACAAGTAAAAAAGTAAATCCGAAAGATCATATACAATCAACGCACGGTTACACCGGATGCAAACATCACTTCTGATATTTCGGGCTGAACGATGGCATCAATTTCAGTCTGCGACTTTCCAGCATCCTTTGCGAAATCACGCAACATCTCCACTGAAGTAGTATCGAAAGTAAGTTCACCTTCAATGATCACTTTCAGACCCGAAAGGTCTTTAGGCACTCTTAGTGAGTGGTCACGAGTCCTGATCATCAGTTCCTTCCCGTTCGTTGCCTGAACCTTGAACCAGCAACCTTCTGCCTGACAAACGGAAGTAACAACACCTTCAACCTTGCAAGATCTTGGGCTGGTACCCAATCCCTTCAGGGCATCATCTGGAGACATTGCCTCACCGTTCACCGGTCCACGGCCAAAAGTATCGCCCGATTTTGTACCACAAGCGTTCAACACCAGGAAGATTGAAAAAACAATCAAGGATATCTTATTCATACCATGAAATTACGAAAGAAAAGGCCCCGAAACTCGAGATCAGGGATGCATTTGCATGGATGAATTCTAACATGCCGTTATGTATAAGTCGTTAGACTTCAATATTTCAGGATTGCCCACGTCTGAAAATTGGTTAAATTTGCGCTAAATTTAGAAATCCATTAAAGAGAAATGGCTGAAAATCAACAAGATCAGGATAACCTGGTTCAGGAAACCATAGGTAAATCCGAAGTATTCATACAACAAAACCGTAAAAGCTTAAGCATCATCATTGGAGCGCTTGTTATGGCTGTCGGGGGGTACATCTTTTATCAGAAGGTGTATGTTGCAGGAAAAGAGACTGAAACCCAGGAATACTTTTTCCGCGCTGAGGACTATCTCAAAAAGGATTCCCTGCGACTTGCCATTAAC
>JBJSZR010000280.1:0-1282 GCA_046090385.1 Bacteroidota bacterium | reverse complement strand
GTGGTTCCTCAGCCGGGAGCCACTGCAATCGAAACGCCAGGCATTCCATTTAGTCGCCAGCTGAGTTCGTAGTTTTCAGGGCCGATTTCAATCCTGGCAACATCACCCAATCGCACAATGCCTTCCTTAGACTCCCTTAGTATCAAATCGCGGAATTGCTGCTCGGTGGTGAGTCTCCCGCTCGCCCGGATAGTCATTTCCGTCCTATCACCGTGGATCTTCCCGGTCGGTACTTCTATGTTTTCGGCGTTGAGTACCCTGCTTATATCATTGAATGCTACGCCATGAGCCGTCAAACGATCGGGGTCGATCCATATGCGCATGGAAGGTCGACGCGCCCCGAAAATATTGACCGCACTGACTTGAGGAATCGTTTGAAATTTATTCTGAAGGACATTTTCCGCGTAATCACTTAATTCCAATAGCCCTTTGGTCGGGCTCTGCAACGACATCAAGAGGATGAAGTCGCTGCTCGCATCCTGCTTGGTGACCACAGGAAGAGCATCCAGATCCTGAGGAAGATTCTTTACGGCCTGGCTTACCTTATCGCGAACATCGTTAGCTGCGGCTTCCAGATCAGAGCCCAGATTGAATTCCACGCTGATAGTGCTGTTACCTGTGGAACTCGTGGAAGTCATTGTCCGGATTCCCGGAATTCCATTGATCGCTTTTTCCAACGGCTCGGTGATCTGACTTTCCACAACATCGGCATTGGCTCCCGCATAAGCTGTAGTGACAGAAATAAGAGGCGGATCGACTGCAGGAAATTCCCTTACTCCCAAATACCAATAGCCGATCAATCCGAACAGGATGATCACCAGGTTCATCACCGTAGCAAGAATGGGTCTTCGCAGCGAAAGTTCGGAGATATTCATTCCATCAATCGAGTCCCGTAGTGGTATCGAATGTTTTTACAGACCTGATCTTCACCGGAGCATCGGGCCGAACGAACAAGACACCTGTAACAATGACCGAATCACCTTCAGAAAGTCCATCGATGACTTCCACAAAACCACGGGTACGGGCACCGGTACGGATGTTGGCAAACGAGCCTTTCCCCTCTTTCACAACAAGAACCTTGTCGGAAACCGCATCTGGAATGATGCATTGACTGGGGATAGCGATACAGGATGTAGCGCGGGGTATTAACACTTTTACGAATGAACCCGGCAAAAATCCATCGTACGAAAGCAATACCCTGCATACAAGATTTCGTGTGGAACTGTTCACCTGAGTCTCTGTAGCGGATACTGTGCCGACCAGGGTGTCCCGGCTGGTGCCT
>JBJSZR010000279.1:0-4031 GCA_046090385.1 Bacteroidota bacterium | reverse complement strand
AAATCATCGATCACAGACTTGCTGATCGCACTGTTTTTTTGACAGTGTTTTACAATTTCGCTGTAGTTAAATCCGCTCAAGAGCTTTTGGGTTAGTATTGTTTCACAAAGGACCTAAATTAAAGCAATCCACTTGATTTTTCGATAGGGGAGTTTCGGGAGCCAAACTGCACTCACTGTCACCATGCTGGAAATTTAAAGATGATTCTCGAAGTGTCTTTCGAAGGTCTTGATGAGACCATAACGACATTTGAGCGTCCATGTTGGGAATAGATCAAGTGAACTTGAGAGGGCAAACTTTTTTTTGTTGGAACCTGAATTGATAAAATCCTTGAAACGTCAAAAGCCACCGTGAGGTGGCTTTTGTTAAGAAGTGATCCCGTTGGGACTCCCTGCCTGCCTGCCGGCAGGGAACACTGTACCCATCATACGCATCGATTATTACGAAGTGATGCAATGCTAAAATGACAAAAGCCGCGTGGCAGCGGCTTTTGTTTCTTCTGTGATCCCGCTGGGACTCGAACCCAGGACCCATACATTAAAAGTGTATTGCTCTACCAACTGAGCTACGGAATCGGAATCTTTCTATCTCATTAAGAGCTGTTTACAATGGGGTAAAAAGCTCGTTCTGATTAAGAGGGTGCAAAAATAAGGTAAAAACCACACTTGCAACACCTTGTGAAAAAAAAATCTGGACATACAAAGGCCGTGATTGGCAGTACATTAAGGCGTCAAAGAATCTTGTGCCGCTCGAATGGTAATGACCGGTCAAAGAGGTAGCGGTAGGTGATCAGCACCCTGCTCTTACTCGTCCCCAGGTCCTCTGCAACTCGGACCATCTTCGGATTGAAATCGCCTATCCATTGCATCTCATATTCCGTATAATTGGATTTAGCACGGATCACATTCGCGCCCTCAATGATGATATAACTGTCAACACCTTTTCCCTGATGTTCAGGAACTATTCCGAATACGAAGCCGATCAACTTGGTGATTTTACCGCTACGAATCAACCAGAGAAATCTCAGTTTCTCGATAAGGCCGAATCGACCGTTGAATCTGGCGAATAACTGATTGATATCGGGCAGATTCAGCCACATCGCAACAGGCTCATCATTATGATAGACGAACCACACTGCGCGTTCATCAATGATGGGCTTCATCTTCCGGAACATAGCCCTCACTTGTTTTTGTTCCAGCTCCTTGCCGGCGCCATGTTTCGCCCAGGCTTTGTTATAAATGACCCTGAAATCATCTGCATACCGGTCCAATTCCCTCTTTCTCAAGTGCTCAGACCGGTAACCAGGTGTCGAAGCGATCTGTTGATGACGCATTGAGAATTTATCCGCCAAACGGTCGTCCACTTTCATGGAGAAACACCACTGTTCAAAGTAGGTCAGGAAGCCATAATTCTCGAATAGCTTCTGATAATAAGGCGGATTGTAGTTCATCTTGTAAGGGGCTCTTTCGAATCCCTTTATCAAAAGTCCCCACCAACCATCTCTCTCTCCGAAGTTGATCGGACCATCCATCGCCTCCATGCCTCTTTGAACAAGCCACTCTTTTGAAGTACCGAAAAGCATATCAGCTGCTGTCTGATCATCGATGCATTCAAAGAAACCGATGCCTCCTGTAGGTTGCTTTTCTTTTTTTGATGTCCGGTCATTGATGAAGGCTGCAATCCTTCCTATCACTTCTCCGTTTCTGTCGAAAAGAAGAAAACGAGTGCATCTTCCATGGCGAAAGAACTTGTTTTTCTTTTCATCAAAGACTTCTTCGATGTCCTTATTCAAAGGCCTTATCCAATTAGGATCGCTCCGATAAATTTTCAAAGGAAGAAGAAGGAAGTCCTCTTTATCCTTTTCACTGCTTACCTCACGGATGTTCATGATGCTAGACGAAGTTAGGCAATACAAACTGAAAACCCCTGACGAACTGACCGTCAGGGGTTTATAAAGTACATTGAAAAGGCTTATTTCGCGTTGATTGAAATCTTCTTCTGAAGTTCCTGAACACTTGCCTTGAACTTCTTATCGGTTTCAATCAGGTTGTTGACTGTACGGCACGCATGAAGTACCGTAGCGTGGTCTTTGCCACCGCAATGTGCACCAATGCTGCTCAGGGATGATTTGGTCATGCTCTTGGCGAAATACATGGCTATCTGACGGGCCTGTACGACCTGGCGCTTACGTGTCTTCGACTTAAGCATCTCAATAGGTAAATCGAAGTAGTCGCAAACGACTTTTTGGATATAATCTATGGATACCTCGTGCGTAGTGTTCTTGACGTACTTGTCGATCATCTGCTTCGCAAGTTCCAACGATACTGACTTCTTATTCATGGAAGCCTGTGCAAGGATGGAAATAAGGGCTCCTTCCAGTTCACGTATGTTGGAGGTGATGGAATAGGCGATATACTCTACGATTTCTTTCGGAAGTTCGATGCCGTCTTGGTACATCTTGCGATTCATGATCGCGATACGGGTCTCAAGGTCAGGCATCTGCAAGTCAGCAGCCAATCCCCACTTGAAACGGCTTAGGAGGCGCTGTTCCATGCCTTGAAGATCGACCGGTGCCTTGTCGGAAGTAAGAATGATCTGCTTTCCGGTCTGGTGCAGGTGATTGAAGATATGGAAGAATACGTCTTGTGTCTTTTCCTTACCGGCGAAGAATTGGATGTCGTCGATGATCAGTACATCCATCATCTGGTAAAAATGGACAAAGTCGTTCTGTTCGTTGTTCTTTACAGCATCGATGAACTGCAAGGTGAACTTGTCGGAGGTGACGTAAAGCACCGTTTTACCCGGATGCTGATTCTTGATTTCAATACCGATGGCATGAGCGAGATGGGTTTTGCCCATGCCTGTGCCACCATATATGAGAAGCGGGTTGAAAGCTGTTCCACCAGGCTTGTTTGCTACAGCGTAACCTGCAGAGCGCGCTAAACGGTTGCAATCGCCTTCAACAAAAGTGTCAAAAGTATAGAGAGGATTGAGTTGTGACTCGACATTGACTTTCTTCAAGCCGGGAATGATGAACGGGTTTCTGATGGAACTATTGTTGTTCATCGGGACCGTTACCGGAGAGTTTCGAAGTTCGGCAGACGATTTGGTAGGGATGCGCACCGTGTAAGGTTTGTCTGCATTGCCATGCTCCATCACGATGGAGTACTCCAGTCTGCCTTCGTTTCCGAGTTGCTGACGTATGACTTTCTTCAACAACGTAATGTAATGCTCTTCTAACCATTCGTAGAAGAATTGGCTGGGTACCTCGATTGTGAGGACCTTTTCATCCAACTTCACCGGCTTGATAGGCTCGAACCACGTCTTGAAATTCTGGGGGCTGACGTTGTCCTTGATGATCTGCAGGCATTTCTTCCAAATACTCTCGCAGGTTTTCTCCATAGTCGTCTCCTCTAAAAAAAGTTTTTTGTGTTGTTGATCTTGTCTCATTCGAATCCGCTTAATGCTTTCAATCCTTCACCTTGTGATTCACGGAGGGTGTGTGTCTCATGCGTTCTGCGGGAATCGGTTGGCAAATGTGTTAATAAAAGCAAAGAAAAAAAAATTTCTCATGCTATTGTATAATTAAAAGTTTTTTCATGGATGTATGAAGTGGTTTTTTCATTATACTCCCCGAGAAGAAAATCGATTCGTCCCAGCCTCAATCCTCCCCAGCCGGCTTGAGCTATCAGTGTGTTTTTCCCTGCAGGATTCATCACTCTAACAGGCTCATCAAGAAAGGTGTGTGTGTGACCACCGATTATAAGATCAATGTCTGCAACATGTTTGGCAAGGACCACATCAGAAACTTTCTCGTTATCATACTTGTAGCCGAGGTGGGAGAGGCAAACCACCAGATCGCATCGGTATTCTCTTCGAAGAAGGCGAGTCATTTTCTTTGCAGCCACCAGTGGATCGGAATATCTTGTTTTACCATAGGATTCTTCAGAAACAAGGCCCTTGAGTTCGATCCCAACGCCGAAAACGCCTATTTTGAAGCCGCCTTTATCGATCAAACGCATTGGTAGACA
>JBJSZR010000278.1:0-2445 GCA_046090385.1 Bacteroidota bacterium | reverse complement strand
ACCCCCGTCAAGCGGACGGCAAAGGTAGTAAATTTTTGAACTATCAGGTCATGCAAAAGGTGCATGGTGAACTGTTCACTTTCATAGTGTCCGATATCGGCAATCACAAGGCTTCCGTCGGCATCGAAAAACTGGTGGTATTTGTAATCAGCGGTAATGAATACATCAGCTCCAGCCCGCTTGGCATCGGGTAGTAAAAAACCACCTGCACCGCCACAAACAGCGATTTTTTCAACTTTTTTGCCCAATAAACGGGTGTGTCTGATGCAAGCTGTTTTCATGACATCCTTCAAAAAATGCATGAAAGTGGGTTCGTCCATGGCTTCGGTCAACTCACCGATCATACCTGAACCAACCAATTGATGCTCATTTTCAAGTGCATAGAGATCATACGCCACCTCTTCATAGGGATGTGCTGAACGTAGGGCACTCAAAATATCTTGCTCTTTCCAAAACTCAAAAATCACCTCCAGACGCTCTTCCTGTTCGTTCTGCCTGACTCCATGCTGTCCTATAAACGGTGCACTCCCTTTCAAGGGCCTGTAGCTGCCGATGCCTTTCGAGGTGAAGCTGCATTCATCGTAATCCCCAATACTCCCTGCACCTGCTGAAAACAAGGCATTCAAGACATTTTCGGTGTGAGCCAAGGGGCAAAAAGTGATCAATTTTCGCAGAAGGCCTTTTTTAGGCGATAAAATGCGGGCATTGATGAGTCCCAAACGCTCACTGATTTTGAGATTCACACCTTGCCGGACATTATCCAGGTTGGTGTGGATGGCATAAATCGCCACACCATTACGAATCGCCTCCAGTACAGTTCTCTCGATATAATTACGGCCGGTAAGCCTTTTCAGTCCTCCGAATACGATGGGGTGGTGCGCAACCACCACGTTGGAACCATTTGCAACAGCTTCGCGGATCACTTCCTCCGTACAATCCAATGAAACAGTAACGCCTGCGACCTCCATGTCAGGGTGCCCTACCAATAAGCCTGAATTGTCATAAGTTTCCTGAAGTACAGGTGGGGCAAAAGACTCCAAATGCCGGATAAGGGAACGAAGTTGCGTCATAAGGCGAAGATAACGAAAGGACACTGAGTTGACTGCTACGCACTTTCAACTTGAGGTGAAGGTGCGTACCTTGCCCCTCCATGGACCATTGGCGTCGTTTGTTGTTACCCTTTTCCCTGATCTTCAGCATCATCATCCGTATCAGGAATCTGCTGTTCGACACCGGGATTCTTAAAAGTGAATCATTCCCCGTAATAACCATCGGAGTCGGTAATCTAACTGCCGGCGGAACCGGAAAAACACCGCACGTTGAATATATCGTGCGCCTACTGAGAGAGCGCTTCCGTTTAGCTACACTGAGCAGAGGATACGGCAGGAATACGAAAGGATTCATGATCGCCCATGAGGGCAGCAACGCTTCCATGATCGGCGACGAGCCGATGCAATATTTCAGCAAGTTCGACGACATCATTGTTGCTGTAGGAGAAGACCGCGGTGAAGCCATCAAGCGATTGCTATCGATTACACAGCCCCCGGAGGCGATTTTGCTGGACGATAACTTCCAGCACCGCAGTGTAAAGGCTGGATTGCAGATCCTGTTGGTGAATTACGAGAATTTCGAACAGCAAGACTTTTTACTTCCAGCCGGAGACCTTAGAGAGCCGGTATCCGGAGCACGGCGTGCAGACATCATCATCGTAAGCAAAACACCTACGATCTTGGTTCCTATCGAACGAAAAAGGATCATAGACCGTTTGAAGCCGGAAAAAAACCAACTGGTCTATTTTTCTTTTTACAAATACGGTGAATTCCACCGCTTGCATGAACGCAGTTCGGTGGGCATGATGATGGGAGTGGATTATTATCTGGAAAAAAGATTCACGATCCTGCTTGTGACCGGCATCGCCAACCCGTCAGGACTTTTAGAATACATGCGCCGACATACCAGTAAATTGGAGATGATGAGTTTCCCCGACCACCACATCTATACTGAAAAGGATCTGAAAAAAATACGAGAGACCTTTGAACAGATCGCTAATCCTAACAAGATCATCGTTACAACCGAGAAGGATGCGATGCGGTTCAGAAGGCCGGAAATAGAGCATCAGGTGCGCCAATTGCCTTTTTTCTATCTGCCGATAGAGGTCGCATTTCATCAGACAGAATCAAGTTTCGACAAGGTCGTATCGGACCATGCCAACAACAACCGCAGGAAAACATACCATTCACATTGATAACAACAATACCAAGATGAGAAACGTCATAATTTCTATTGCATCAGCTGTGCTGCTGTGTTGCCAGCTTGAAGCCGGTGCACAGTGGAATTACCAGAATATCGATTTCATGTCGCGCTTCGATGATCCGGCTGTAACGGCCGAACCCGTTTACCGCATTCGTTATCAAAGTTGCTGGGGCTGGGCAGATCCGCTCACAC
>JBJSZR010000277.1:0-1442 GCA_046090385.1 Bacteroidota bacterium | reverse complement strand
TGATAATTTCATTTCTGTTTATTGTAAACTGATATATCAGTTCGTGAAACAAAAGAAAAACAGACCGGACAACGGCATCAAACCACCGGTTTTCCCGGGTGGCAAGAAAGCACTGGATGAGTACATCCGTACCAGTCTGCGTTATCCTGAAGAAGCATTGAAAAACAAAGTCCAAGGAACCGTAAGCGTGGACTATGATGTGGACGTATTCGGGAATGTGACACGCACACAACTGAAGCATGGCATAGGATACGGATGCGACGAAGAAGCAATCAGACTGGTCAACGGGCTGAAATACGCTAAAAGGAAATACCAAGGGATGCATGTGGTATTTCACCTCAGCATTAACATCCACTTCCGATTGCCGCAAGCGCCTCCGCCTCCTTCACAACAAACTATCACCTATCACATCAAGATTGAGAAACCTCCCGGAGGAGAACAAGGATTAGGCTATACGATAAAAATCAATTGAACTTTTTCATCAATCGGCTAATGAAAAAAAGAAAAAACAAATCAGCAATATTCTGCAACTGCTATTTTCATCTGATACCGCATCTCTTCGCATTGGCCGTTTTGATGAATTCTAAATCATTGGCACAAACTATTCCTTCCGGACTCTTGACCGACTGGAGTTCTCCCGGGTATAGAGGAGATTACGGCATCAACATTCCTGAAACAGATGTGACTTCATTGGGATTGGTGGGTGATTCGTCTACAGACAATGCCAGTCTGTTGAATTCTCTGATATCAGGAGCTGCCGGCAACCGGGCTGTTCTTTACTTCCCTCCTGGAGCGTATCTGTTCAGAAGTACAATCAATCTTCGTGACAGCATAATTATCAGAGGCGCCGGTAAAGACAGTACGCGCTTCATTTTCAACTTCACAGGTTCGTCCGGTAATTGCATAAACATGAATGGCGGTGGAAGTCAGACGTGGTTCCAAGTCAACGATGGACATTCACGTGGAAACAACTGGTTGACTTTGAATGACGGTGGCGTGATTCAGCCGGGAGACTGGACTGAAATACGTCAAGAAAACGGCAGTTGGGATACCCAACCCATATCATGGGCTGATTATTCAATAGGACAATTGATGGAAATCACCTCAAGAAGTGGAGATACTTTGTTCTTCAATAAACCTTTGAGGATCTCTTACTCTGACTCCCTCAACGTACAATTGTCGAGATTCAATCCTATCAAAGAGGCAGGCATTGAGTGTCTGGCAGTGCAACGAGCTGACAGTGCGAACTGCTTTTGCCCTGCTATCAACCTCTCCCATGCAGTGGACTGTTTCATTCGCGGTGTCGAAGGAAAGAAAAGCATCAGCGCACATGTACTTCTGGATGACTGCTCGAATATAACCGTCTCAGGAAGCTACTTCCATGATGCATTCGAATACAATGGCGCCTCAATGCATGGAAATAAAGTGCGACTCCATATCCA
>JBJSZR010000276.1:0-2378 GCA_046090385.1 Bacteroidota bacterium | reverse complement strand
TTTTAACTTCCTACCCATCACCAGGCAATTTAGTTGCAATCCTGCCTGGCAGTAAGGACGGGGTCTTCACGATATTTATTTTTTTCGACTTTTGTCCTTAAACTATTCACTCTTGTCAATCACCGGCAATATCATCGATCCGCTTAACAGGCGCAGTTTTTCAGGAACCATCGAAATCTCGGAAGGTCGAATTTCTGCTATCCATGAACATGAGGTAGATAACGGACTGTTCATACTTCCTGGATTTGTGGATGCACATATCCATATAGAAAGCTCCATGCTCACACCATACGAATTTGCACGTATGGCACTTCCGCACGGAACAGTTGCTACCGTCAGTGATCCACATGAAATCGCTAATGTTTGTGGTATGCAAGGAATACGCTACATGTTGGAAAATGCCAAGAATGCCTTACTGAAATTCCATTTCGGAGCCCCATCCTGCGTACCAGCCACTTCATTTGAAACGGCAGGAGCTGAAATCACCGCTGCCGACATCGATACCTTGTTCAAAGATGACGGCCTGCTCTATCTGGCAGAGATGATGAATTACCCAGGCGTTTTATACCGCGACCCGATGGTGATGGAAAAACTGGCGATTGCCCAAAAACACGGTCGCATCATCGACGGACACGCTCCTGGCCTGAGAGGGGAAGATGTCATAAGCTATGCATCGTTCGGAGTATCGACCGACCACGAATGCTTTACGCTGGAAGAAGCACTGGATAAGCTGAATGCAGGCATGAAAGTGCTCATTCGTGAAGGATCCGCTGCGCGAAACTTCGACGCATTGATACCTCTGATGAAAGAACATGCAGAAAATCTGATGTTCTGCAGTGACGACAAACATCCTGATGATCTGGAGTTGGGTCACATAGATCAACTTGTCAGTCGTGCAGTCAATTCAGGTTATGACCTATTCGACGTACTTCGTTCTGCCTGTGTGAATCCTGTACGGCATTATGGCCTGGATGTAGGTCTGCTTCAACCGGGAGATCCGGCCGATTTCATCCTTGTGAAAGACTTGAAAGACTTCAAAGTGCTTTCAACATTTATCAACGGCCAAAAAGCTGCCGAGAATGGCGAAAGCATTCTTCCAAAAGGCGATCATGCGACCATCAACAACTTCTCCTGCTCTGAAAAATCACCCGATGATTTTCGCATAATGACAGACGGCAAGCAAGTTCATGTGATCGAAGCACTGGACGGCCAGCTCATCACCAAGAAAATGACCGTCTACGCTAATGTGATTGATCACGAATTGAAACCAGATACTGAAAATGACATACTGAAAATAGCGGTCGTCAACCGGTACAAGGATACTCTCCCCGCAATGGGTATGATTAAAAACATCGGTATCCGCAGGGGTGCTATCGCATCGACCGTAGCACACGATTCTCATAATATCATCGCAGTCGGTTGCACCGATGAGGAAATCTGCCGGGCGGTGAATCTTCTGGTACGATCGAAAGGAGGACTTTGCGCGGTTGATGGATCTGAAGAATTACTGCTTCCGCTTCCGATTGCCGGTCTTATTTCAGATCAGGATGGGCGCACCGTTTCAAAGTCTTATTCCGCACTCGATAAAAAGGTGAAGGACATGGGATCGCGATTACGTGCACCTTATATGACACTCTCTTTCATGGCACTTTTGGTGATTCCCGAATTCAAGATGAGCGATCTCGGACTTTTCGATGCCATCAACTTCAAGTTCACGGAATTGACGGATTGATTTTATAAAAACATGACTGAACCAGACACATCCAGTGAAATCATTATCAGACACCCCGACTGAATAAAAAAGAGGCTGCCCTTATGAGGCAGCCTCGTTCTTTTCACATGTGCCGGATCAATAACGATACATGTCGTTCTTGTACGGACCCTGCATGTTGACGCCGATATATTCAGCCTGCTCTTTTGAAAGCGTATCGATTTCAACTCCGATTTTCTTGAGGTGAAGACGCGCTACCTTTTCATCGAGTTGTTTGGGAAGCGTATAGACCTTATTCTCATAATTGGCACTATTCTGCCAGATTTCCAACTGGGCAAGAGTCTGGTTGGTAAAAGAATTGGACATGACGAAAGAAGGGTGACCCATGGCACAACCAAGATTTACCAGACGTTCTTCTGCGAGAATGATGATGTCCTTGCCATCAACGGTGTATTTGTCAACCTGTGGCTTGATGGTATCCTTGGTATTGCCGTAATTATCGTTCAACCATGCCATGTCGATTTCATTGTCGAAGTGACCGATGTTGCAGACCACTGCGTTGTGCTTCATGGCCTTGAAGTGGCGGTCGGTCACGATGTTGACGTTTCCGGTAGCGGTGACGATGATGTCAGCCTCTTTCACAGCGTCATCCATCTTCTTGACTTCG
>JBJSZR010000275.1:0-2804 GCA_046090385.1 Bacteroidota bacterium | reverse complement strand
AGGAAACCCGGTATGCCAATGCTCACATTGATTATCTGGTAAAGGAGCGCGACGGAAGCACCATCCAGCGCTGTCAGCGGCTTGCAGGTAACCATATGTCCATTCTCTACCCCGATACCGGCCTTACCGGCCTTTTACAGTTCACAGACGATGAGTCACACGAGCTTCGCTTTGTCGTGCACGATTTTTCAGGCAATGAAACGGTCATCAACTTTCAGTTGCAGTCCTACTCCGCCTATGCAGATGCTTCTTATCTGCCACATTCCCAAAATGCCCTCAAGATCACCAACGGCAAAGGTTTGGCAGTGCATAAGGATGAACTTGATGTTGTGATTCCTGCTGGCGCTCTTTACGAAGAATGCTATTACGAGGACGATGAGGTATCAAACAGTGAGTTCCTATCAAAGACATTCATCGTCGGCGACCGCTATGAAGCGTTGCACAAGCCTGTGAGTATCGGCATCCGACCTAACCGATCGGTAACTGACAGCATGAAAACCAAAGCGCTCATGGTAAGGATAGATCCCAACGGCACATTGCAAGCTCAGGGAGGAACTTGGAACAAGGATTTCCTTGTCGCTAAGGTCAGGAAGTTCGGTAGCTACGCCATCACCATGGATACGATAGCGCCTTTTGTCGTCAAGGAATATTATCCGGCCGACCTCAATACCTCCAGAGGCGGTATCGTGCAATTGAAGGTGACTGACTCGCTCTCAGGCGTTACCGGAATCAATGCTCTGATAGACGAGCAATGGATGCTCTCCGAGTTCGATGCCAAAAGCGGTGTTGTGACTATCGATTTAAAAGGCATACCGCTGAACAAACTGCATACATTGCTTTTGGAGGTTACAGATGAACGTGGGAACCTTAATTCCTGGACGGATAACTTTTACTGGTGAGTACCGCAATACGCCTCTGGCTTGCCTAACATTTTTTAGGTATTTTTAAGTTCAAACGACTTGTTGAATCACCTCAACAAGGGTTTGCTACTTGCAAATCGTGTAAGTTTGAAAAAACTACGGAATCCAAGATGGCGGCTCCCGACCGGACCAACCGTCTTGCATGAGTATGCGCTTTTTGAATAACATAACAGCTTGCATGAAGTGTCCGAAACCAGTCTTCGGCATATTGGTGCTATGCATGTTTTTGTCCTCATCCTTCGCAGAGAAATTCAATTCCAACAATCTTTTCCGCGATTACGATTACGTCCTTTACGATGCCACCAAAGGTTTTGAAAGGTCCCGCATCAATGACATAATGATCGATGCAAACAATTTCCTTTGGTTGGCCACGGAAAGAGGTGTCATCCTATACGACAGGAAGAACTTCATTGAAATAGGTTTGAACGACCATGATCTCGAAAAGTCCGAATGCAGGTATCTGCGAAGTACTGCCGACAGATTGTACGCTGTTTTTCCCGGCAAAGGCTTTGCTGTGGTCAACCTGAAAGATTATTCGGATATCTATCACGAGAAATGCGAGGTCAGCGATCTTGCTCCTCTCGGTGAACAGGAATACGCAGTGCTTTTTTCAAACGGCACCATCGAAAAGAGGAACAATACAAAGAAAATCAGCAGTACAAGGATAGTTTCGAAAAAAACCGGATTGTTGATACTATTCAATCAAGAGCTGTTCGTTTCAATTCCGGACAGGGCCATATTCCGGCTCAACAAGTCCTCCCTGAACATCATCGACTCATCCGATTTCAGTCCTACAGGATACCTGTCCTCCTTTTATCCTGCCGGTGAGAAACTCATGTTTTTCGACAACCACAGCTATCGCGGTTGGGATGGAATAAAATGGTTCAAGCGGCCACAGTGGTTCAACCTCAAAGGCACCGAATCAGTGACACGCGCCGTTTCTGACAGTGCAGGCAATTTCATTTTCAGTCGATTCAACCGCAACCTCGTCGTACTGGCCGCCGATGGTCAGGAAAAAGTTCTCCAAGCCGATCCGATCAGTAACTTCGAATATTACTCGCTGAATATGTCGGGTAATAAGATTTTTGCCGGAACCAACCAGGGCTTACTGGTTTTTTCTCCAAAACCGGAACCGCATAGGATCATCAACGACAACATCACCGACAATAAAGAGCACGTCAGGATACGGCGGAAAATACTCGAGCTAGGCAACGATAAATTGTTGCTCTCGGGCTTCCCGTATTCCTACATCCGTACTAAAGATGAATTCAAAAGATTATGTGAAAAAAGATTCTCGGTCATTGATGCCGTATTGATTTCTGACACCCTTTTTCTTGCTACAGAGGGTTCGGGGCTTATGACCGTCAGTTATCCCTCCGGCATCGCTTCGAACATCATCATCAAAGACCATCTTGATGCTCTCGGTTTTTATTCTTCATTACTTCATGACGAAGCCCGACACCTGTTGGTCATTGGCGGCATCGGTAAAGTGGTCACGCTTGAATTGACTTCCAGGAAATCGCAACGTTTCGATCTACCTAACCCTGGAGCCACTGTACGGTGCCTGCTACAGATGCCTGACAACTCCAATTGGCTGATCGGCACCAACGCCGGCCTTTTCCTGGCCGATAAGAATTTCGTTTCCTTCAAGCTTCTGGGACTACCTACCGGGATAAAAGGTAATCTGATCAGCGACTTGCTCTATGACGCGATTGATCACTCAGTTTACATTGCACATGACAAAGGAGTCACGGTATTGGATGCCCGCAGCCTGAAAGTGAAAAAGGACCTGCCCGAGGATGCGTTTGACAACCCCCGATGTGTTTCATTGATCAAGGATGTGTCAGGCAGGATTTGGATCGGCACGTATTCCGGGCTGGTCTG
>JBJSZR010000274.1:0-2428 GCA_046090385.1 Bacteroidota bacterium | reverse complement strand
CGATGCAGAACATGCCTTTGATGCTGAATACGCCAAGAAACTCGGCGTTGATATTGATTCACTTTTAGTCTCTCAGCCCGACACTGGAGAACAAGCACTTGAGATTATGGATATGTTGGTTCGCTCTGGAGCACTCGACCTCGTTGTCGTTGGACTTCCCTCCTTTTGATGCCCAGCTCTACTTTGGCGGTCCGGTACAAACAGACACTATTCATTTCCTGCATACTTTGGGAAAACGCTTGGAGGGAAGCAAGGAGATACTACCTGGAATTTGGTGGGGAGGAAGTCTCGAAACTCTTAAATTACTCATCGAAACCGGCCAGGTCCACAAAGACGATATCCGCTTTTTTGCAGGCTACAGTGGCTGGGAACCACATCAACTAGAAGATGAAATGAAAGGGCGTACATGGCTGGTATTCAATGCAAAAAAAGACTTTGCTTTTAGTGATAACCCTGAAGATTTATGGGGTGAAGTATTGCGATCAATGGGTAGCCAGTATGCGATTCTGGCTAACTTCCCAGAGGATCCGAGTTTGAATTGATAAAACATATACCGGTTTGAGTACCGGGAACATAAAAATACATTGGTTTGGTTTTGGTTAGGGGAAAACGCCTCCGAAAGGGGGCTTTTCTTTTTTTATCAATTGACCAGCAGACAGGTCTGAATGAGTCGGGGTGAGAGGATTCGAACCTCCGACCTCCACGTCCCGAACGTGGCGCGCTACCGGGCTACGCTACACCCCGCCGACAATTTTGAACCGCGAAGATAGGAAGAGTCCGTCAAGTGAATTCAGGGGAGCCTACAGATGGGCTATACGGCCTGTATCGAGGAAGGCGAAACCATGAGCGCCGAAGGCAAAACTGTTGTGGTGCGGTTCAGGGCCACTAATATCTTCAAAATGGAAAATGGAAAGTGGAAAATGGTCCACTACCACACCGACATCTCCCAACCGCTCGAGTCGGCGACCAAAACCGATATCGATAAGCTTTAGGTGATTCCAGCCGGGTGCGCACCTACTCGACTGCGTATTAGGAACTGCTGTTTCTAGTGTACGCAGCATTTACATGAGAAGCAAATCATGTATTCCATTTGAATCAGTAATAGATTATACGTGCTTGTCAAGTGGTGGACTCCACAGGAAAATTATCTAACTCTTTAATTGAAGATTTATTGAAAATATGTAATCTTTTATAATTCGTGATTAATTAAACTTCTCCAATTGAATATTTCTTTTCCATTAGTTCTTTTCTGACTTTGTTCACCTGCATATAAAAGTATGGACTTGTCAGATTTGCTTAACTTCGACCAATATTCTATGTTTTTAAAGAATTCCATATTTATAGTTTTACCGGATTTGATCTCAATAGGAAGCAGCTTACCTCCATCATCAACGATAATGTCAATTTCGTGACCGGTTTTATCTCTCCAATAAAACAAATTTATCTCCGATCCCACATTAGTTCTTTTCTTAATAAGTTCAGTAACCACCATTCCTTCAAATACTGCTCCTCTTAATGGATGAGTAGTAAGTTGTAAAGTATTTCTTATCCCTAAAAGATAGCAAACTAAAGCGGTGTCATAAAAGTAAAGCTTAGGTCTCTTGACAATCGTTTTATTGAAATTTTTGTGATGTGGTTTTAATAAATAAATTATAAAACTACTCTCTAATATACCAATCCATGATTGGACCGTTTTTACATCAACCCCGATTTCCACCGACAAGGAGGAATAATTTAATTCCTGACTTGAACGACCGGCCAACAACTTGATGAACTTTTCAAATACAATAAGATCTGTAATATTCTTTATTTGCCTTAAGTCTTTTTCTATATAAGTTCTAATGTAATTTGGGCACCAATCCTGCGGTGGGATTTTCTGATCATAAACAGGAGGATAAAATCCTTTCAGCATCAGTTCGTCATCGCTTTCCGGCAATAATTTGGATTTCTTTAACTCACTTACCGAAAATGGCAACAGGTTCATATACCCAACTCTACCCGCTAAAGTTTGGGAAATTGTTTGCTGCAGTAAAAAATTATTGGATCCCGAAAGAATAAATAAACCTTTTGTTTTTGAATCATCCAGAATCTCTTGCAGGTAAGAAAATAGTGCAGGAACGCGCTGAACCTCATCCAGAATTGCGCCATCACGATAGGTTTCCAAAAAACCTCTGGGATCTTCAAGTGCGAAACTACGAGTATCTGGGTTTTCCAATGAAAGATACGGTTTGCCTCTAAAAACTTGTTTTACTAAAGTTGTTTTTCCCGTTTGACGAGCACCTGTAACTGCTACAGCTTTGAATTTTGAAGCAAGGTCTTGCAGTTTGCTTTTAGCTTTTCGCTGAATCATACATCAAAAATAAGGAATTATTTGGAATACGATTCCATATTATTCTGATTTATTTTTGATTTAAAAGTTGGAATTAAC
>JBJSZR010000273.1:0-4640 GCA_046090385.1 Bacteroidota bacterium | reverse complement strand
AATCAACCGTCACCGATTCGCGCGCAGGATTGGGGTAAACAACCGCAGTGAATTCATCCTCAACTTGGTTACGGGTCCTGCAGGCAAGATTCACCGTAATGCTCTTTTGCTGGGGCGAACTGTATCCGCACAAATTGGCCGATTGCACACTCAGCAGCGCAGAGCCGGTGAGGGACCAGTAAAAATCAATGGTAGTGGTAAGTCCGGTTGCTACAGTCACCAGGTAGGCGCCGCCACTGATCGACCACAAGTAATGATACGCTCCGGTAGCCGGCGCTATCGAATAGTCAACCGCACGATCCGATTTACAGACAGTCGATGGGCCGCTAATCGGTCCGGGCATCTGCGGATTGGCAATCACCGTCATGCACCTGGGTGTTCCCTGTCCACAAGAATTTACAGGTGACACACACACCGATCCTGTGCGGAATGCAGTGTCGATGTTTGCCGTCATCGATGTGCCGTTGATATTCCGTATCGTCATGCCCGATGGTACAGTCCAGACGTAGGATGTCGCGCCCGTCACTGCTGTAATCGTATAGGTGGCGCTTGTAATGCCATTGTAGGCGCACAAGCCGTTTGACGGACCACTCAGCGATCCGGGTTGTAACGGCACCGAACGAAGTGTGAACGACCTGGAAGAACTGCCGCAACTGTTGATGGCATTCACCGTCAGCATGCCACCCGTCCACCCTGCAGTAGTCTGGATGGTGCAGGAGGTGCCACTGCTGGACATAATGCTTGCGCTTCCGGTGATACTCCAAGCATAGGACGATGCTCCCATCACAGCAGTGATAGAATAGCTCTGCGTCGAGTTCGGACATACATACGTTTGTCCGGTGAGCGAGGCATTGTTCGCCGGCAAACCGATCATGGTGTAGAATACGGTGTTGGAACTTCCGATACAATTTGATGCGAAAACACTTACCCGTGCATTAGTGAATCCTGCCGGCACACTGATCTGCACCGCATTGGTTCCTTGACCGCCGATGATTGTTGCCTGTGTTCCTGCCACACTCCAGGTGTAACTGGTAGCACTGGTGACAGGGGCAACGGAACACGTCACTACCGATGGTCCACACGAGGAGCCGGATTGCGTGATCGTACCCGGCGTAGCTGCCCTAATGGTCAATACCGGCACATTGGCACATGTCTGTAAGCCGGTGGCGCATTGATTGGTCGGAGTCACGCAGATAAATCCACCGTTGTAAGAACCGTTAAAGGAGACCGTGATCGAATTGGTAGCAGATGATCCCGTTGCACCAGCCGGAAGCTGCCAGATATAACTAGTCGCATTGGCAACAGCCGGCAGGGAGTACACAATCGTTGTTCCGCGACAAACACCTCGGGGTCCGATGATGCTGCCACTTGCTCCAATGGGCTGCGTGTTGGTAGGAAGCACAACCGATACGCTCTCGGTACATCCGTTGGCATCGGTGATCGTAGCCGTATAGGTACCAGGCAACAAGCTGGAAACGGCAGAAGTGGTTTGACCGCCCGACCAACCGTATGAATACGGAGGCGTGCCGCCGTTGACCGAAAGCGTGATGGAGCCATTGGCCAGACTGCAGGTTGCCGGCACGACGGTATAAGAGACTGTAATCTTGGATGGAGCGATCACTTCCACCGACGGACTCATCGAAGAGCAACCGTTGGCATCTGTGACTGCAAATGTCCAGGAACCTTCGGCAACTGTTTGCGGTCCTGTGCCGAAGTACGGTGCGGTTCCTCCCGTGGCAGCGACGTTCACCACACCGGTTCCGCCATAACAGGAAATCGGATTGCTGAGTGTGGCGGATGCGATAACTGCCGGTGGCTGGTTGATGTAGATGGAGTCGACAAGCTGACAGCCGTTAGCGTCGGTGATGAGGTAGGTGTAAAGTCCGGCCGGCACCTCTACTGTACCTGTTCCGAAATAAGGTGTCGTACCACCACTAGCCGTGACGTTCACAGTTGAAAGATCGCCGGCGCAGATAATCGCACCTGCGGTAGAAGCGCTGATGAGAGCAGAGGGCTGACCGACGGTAATGTTTGCTGTTGCCGGACACTCGTTTGCATCGGTGATTATCAACTGATGCGTACCTGCAGGCAAAAGAAATTCGCTGATGGTATCATAAGGCAACGTGCCACCGGTAGCCGTAACAGTGATTAATGAGGAATCGCCATAACAAAGAATAGGAGTGGAGGTAGAGGAGAGTTGAATGGGAGCCGGGGCGGAAATGGTAATAGCGGCTGTATCTCGACAGCCGTTAGCATCGGTGATGATATAACGGTATTGTCCGGCAGTCACGCGATACGCGCCGGTACCTGTATAGGGCGCTGTGCCGCCGTCCGTATTTATCAAAACAGTACTGCTGTCGCCGGGACAGAAAATCGATGATGCGTTTACAATTGTAATCAACGGATCAGGCTCGACAACCGTGAAAGAGGTAGTTGCCGTATCACCATTTGCATCAGCGACTGTGAACACATGTGTGCCAGCAGGAACAGTGAAAACTCCTGTGCCTGAGTAAGGCGATACACCGCCTGTGGCAGTTATCGTTACATGGGCCGAATCGCCGTAGCAAACAACCGAATCGTGGCTTGCTGTGATTTGCAAGTCGGCTGCAAACAACACATTGACAACCGTTTTGAAAAGCGGTCCCCAGTCTCCGTTTTGATCCTTCAAGCGGGCATTGAAAAGATTCAATCCACCAGCCGGTGCAGTGAAACCGGACTTGAAGAACTGCTCTATCGACGAGTTGAAATCGCCGTCGGTAGCCAATAGCACAAAACCGTTTCCAGCCCCCGGATCATGAAGTCCCCAGAAGTATTCGCCAGCTATGATCAGTCGTTTAGGGAAGACCGGAGTTGGAGCGGTGTGTGAAACATGTACGACGCTCTTGAACACCGGTCCCCAATTTCCGCTCTGGTCCTTTACACGGATATTGAACAGATTTTCTCCCGGTGATGGAGCAAGCAATCCTGATGCATGCAGCTGTTCTAGCGCTTGGTTGAAATTCCCATCGGTGGCCAGAACCGGCGAACCATTTCCGGCACCCGGATCGTTGGTTCCCCAAAAATACTCCGCCGCTACCATGAACCGTTTGGGTGGAGACGGAACAGGTAGGACCGTGTCCACCACAACTACTGATTTGAAAATCGGCCCCCAGTTTCCACTTTGGTCTTTCACACGGATATTGAAGAGGTTATTGCCGCCAGCTGGAGCATGCAAGTTGGAACCATACAATTGTTCCAGAGACGTATTGAAATCGCCATCGCTTGCAAGGACCGGCGTGCCATTGCCGGCCCCCGGATCGGAGGTTCCCCAAAAATATTCTGCGGCGATGATCAGGCGTTGCGTCGGGCCGATGGGTATAGCTGTGCTTGGAACTATTACAACCGATTTAAACAGCGGGCCCCATTGTCCTGCCTGATCCTTTACACGGATATTGAAAAGATTTTGTCCCGGTTGCGGTGCCAATAGACCGTTGGCATACAATTGCTCCAGGGATGCATCGAACTGACCATCGGTAGCAAGTACTGGTGAGCCGTTTCCGGTGCCCGGGTCGGTGGTTCCCCAGAAATACTCGGCAGCAACGAGCATTCTCAGGGGGTGTGCTATTGGTTGAGGAGATTCAGGAGCGAGAACGACCGTTTTGAAAACCGGTCCCCATTGGCCGTGTTGGTCTTTGGTACGTATACAGAACAGGTTCTTGCCTGGTTGTGGTACTGTAAGTCCGTTTGCAAAAAACTGTTCCAGCGATTCATCGAATTGTCCGTCTGTAGCAAGCACTGGTATCCCGTTACCTGCACCCGGATCATTGTTCCAAAAATATTCGGCACTGACAAATATTCTTATCGGAGTAGGTTGCGAAGATGGAACCGAACCTGCTTGAACAACACTTCTGAACACAGGTCCCCAGGTGCCCGACTGGTCTTTTACACGTATGTTGAAGAGGTTTAATCCTGTATCGGGCGTTGTGATTCCGTTTTTGAAAAACTGTTCAAGCGACGCATCGAATTGCCCGTCAGCAGGCAATACGGCGATACCCTGGCCCGGACCCGGGTCGGTTTGTCCCCAGAAGTATTCTACGGAGCGCACCCAGCGTTTTTGCTGGGCCAAGGCTACGTGAATGGATAGGGAGACGAATACAGCCAGAATTATCAGGCGCTTCATCTATATCAACGGACCACGTGTCCTTCGCCGGTGATGTTGATCGGAGTGGAGGTGCTGTTGACAGTTCGGGGAATGTTCAACCAGTGTATGCGGCCTTTTCCGGTTCCACCAACCAATTCGTAATGAAAATTATTGATGGAATAGGAACCCCCATAATTACCCAAGTCATTTCGCGTCAGATCGATGTCAGTATATTCGGGGAGATAGTAGCCTTTGTTCAGTGCTCCAGGTGAAAGCATCCTTCCATACGAATCCACATTTGCATTATAAATCGAGTACTTTATATAAAGATTTTGAGGATAGCCTACTTCCCCGATATTAACTAAATTAATGTTTGGGTTGTTTGTGTTTACAATCGCATTGTATTTACAATTAATAAATTGACTACTACTATTTGTGAAATCTGTAGTTGAGAAAATATTATTAAAGCATTCAAAATAACTCTGATTATTCCAGAAATTAAAGTAAAGTACTTTGTTAG
>JBJSZR010000272.1:0-1467 GCA_046090385.1 Bacteroidota bacterium | reverse complement strand
CACCATTGCCACCTGAAGGTGACCAAGAATAAGTATAGGGGCCTGTGCCTCCTGAGGGAGTCACAGTGGCAGAACCAGTTGTTCCGTTATAGCATCGTACGTTGGTAGTTGTGGCAGCAGAGGTAAGTGGGGTAGCAGGGTTTACCGTGTAGCTGGCAGTGGTACTGCAACCGTTGATATCTGCAATCACTACGGAGTAGGATCCCGGTGAAAGGTTACTGACAGTGGGACCAGTACCTACATTTGGATTCCAGATGTAATTGAACGGACCGGCTCCGATTGCAGTGACCGATATCGAGCCGTTGTTCTGTCCGACACAAGATACGGACGTGACTACAGCTGTGGCATTGATGCCATTGTTCGAATTGCCTACGATTGCCGTTTGTGTGGTCGTACAGCCATCCGCGTCTGTTACAGTTACAGTGTAATTCCCGGGTGAAAGATTGCTGGCAAGCGCACCATTACCGCCTGTCGGCGACCATGAATATGAGTAGGGATTGGTGCCGGAAGTAGGATTGACTGAAGCCGCACCGTTTGCACTGTTGCAAGTGGCGTTTACCGTGGATGTAACCGCAGTTATAGGATTGATTGTAAAAGAAAGTGTATCCTGAGGTGCGACATTTTGACATAAGTCTGTCACAGAGCTTGAAGAATTGGTGATGTAAAACTGGAAGGTGCCTGGTGTTCGAATTGGTGGCGACAAGGTGACTGTCACATTCCGGGTATAAGTCCCTCCATTTGCACATCCTGCTGCCGACCAACCCGTGACTGTGTAAGGGCCACCAGGTCCGGTTATGGCGAAATCACCTGCCTGGATTGTGCTGCACAGGATGTTCTCAGAGAAAGTGAATGAGAGTTGCGATGTCCCGCAAACAGTTGCAGAAGCGAGACTTGTAAGTTGAGGAGGAATGTTATCGAAAATTACAGCAGAGGATGCTCCGAAGTCTATTAGAAAGCCGTCGGCTGTTGCGGAAAAGTTACTTACGTTGACGACGTATGTCTGACCTGCTGTTACCGGAATCACCTGGTTGAAGGGATTTCCCGCTGCTCCCTGGCTGTTTGAGTTTGTTGCACCAGTAGGTCCGGTATTTCCAGGTGTAGCAGAATAATTACAACTCACTTGCAAGCCGGGAGTAGTTGCAATATTGGCGCAACTGGCATTCGTCAAATTATAAACAGCCCAATCATAATCATCACTCATATTATTGGGCGTTATGTTGAAATTCAAATTGCCGCTCTGCTGGACAGTGAAAGTGAACCATACATCATTCCTTTCTCCTGATCCAAGGCAACTGATAGCCGGGGTTATTTCGTTCAAAATGTTTCCTGTGCCTGAGAATGATTGTTGAGTGGTCCATGTGTTGCTACAAATCGGAATAGCGTTCGGGCAATCCTGATTCGTTGGAGCTGCAGGAATGTTTTCTCGTACACATATGGTGAAAGTTCCGTTGTTTGCATTGTTGTAAC
>JBJSZR010000271.1:0-1011 GCA_046090385.1 Bacteroidota bacterium | reverse complement strand
GTATCAAAGCAAGAATCTTTGGCAAGTCTATTCGAATCTGCCTGAATCCGAACGCAATAAATCCGAATTGAAAAATGCGCTGCGACTTCTTGATGTGAATGTTAATGTCAATTGGCCACTCAGTCATTATAAATCCGCAGTCCGTTATCTGCAAAAAGACCCCCAAGACATAGCCGCTACCGGTGGAACCAATTGGCAAAAATATCTTCCTCCTCGATTCCAACGGCGTATCTTCTATCCGTCTTTATGGACAGAAAAGGAATTGGAGGAATGGGGGAAGGCTTGGGTCAGCAAGGAAGTTTTCGGGACCCGTTGATCCGGTAATTCTCAACCAGCTCATTCGATTCTTTCATTAAATAGCATCTATGAAATCCGTCGTTTCTGCGAAATTACTGTTGTTGATGGCTGTGGCTTGCTCTTTAGCAGCCACTGCATCCTTTGTTAGTATCGGTGACGATTCCTTGGTTGGATATTCTGATCGGTTGACCGAAGGAGCTTATCGCACATCCCTTGCTGATTCCATGGTCGACTATGGGAAGACGTTCATAGGTAGGAAGTACGCATCAATGGGGCCTTCCTTATGGAGGCTCGATTGTTCAGGATTCGTAGCTGAGATCTATTCGAAGTTCGGAATGCGGATCTCTCACTCTTCTCCCGGCATAGCTCAGAAAATAAATAAGATCGGATTGGATGAAGTAAGGAAAGGGGATTTGCTTTTCTTCAAGGGACGCAACCTTCATAGTGCGGCTGTAGGTCATGTCGCCATGGTAGCTGAAAACGATGCTGAAGGTATCCGAATGTTGCACAGCTGCAGCAGGGGAGTGCTTATCGAGAAGTATCCGGATCAGAGTTATTATGAACCACGTTTCCTTTTCGCCGGGAGGATTCTGGATGGAGATCCGATTGAAGATACTATAGAAGCGCAAGACACAGCTGAAAAAGTCGCTAAAGCTGAAACGATCACAATCACAGGTGTCGGAGATATCATGCTTGGCACCAACTATCCCAGCA
>JBJSZR010000270.1:0-1361 GCA_046090385.1 Bacteroidota bacterium | reverse complement strand
GTCGGTATGGCTGGAGATGAGTATTTCAATCCTGCCAGCATGGTCAAGTTGCCTTTGACTTTTCTTACGCTGGAACGGGTTAATGAAATAAAAAGGTCTTCAGCTCCATGGATTGAAAAAAAGACACGTTTGGAAATGATTCCGGCTGAGCCCTGCCAGACCGCTGTTTCCGCTGATGCCATTGCGCGTGAAGGCTATCCTAACCTGGCACAATACATCCGTCGGATACTTACTGTTTCGGACAACCCCAGTTACAACCGTTTGTTTGACTTCCTTGGCCAAGAGACCATTCGACGAGGTTTATTGAAAAAAGGATATGATAGCGTACGTATAAAGACCCGTTTTTCAGATTGCTCGTTCAATCAAAACCGGTACGCGCCTTATATCCGGTTCTATGATTCGGCTTTTGCGAATGTCCTACATCAGCCGGCCTCCTTCAACACCGATACTTCATGGTTGGTAACCCCTGGTCGCACTGCAGGAAAAGGATATATGGAGAACCGTAAGGTGGTATGGCGTCCAAAGGATTTCAGCAGATCGAACGAGGTTCCGTTGAATGATGAACTGGATATGCTGTTGAGGTTCGTGTTTCCGGAATCTTTTCCCAATAAGTTGAGATGGGATCTCTCAGCTGAAGATCGAGCCTTCCTTTTTCAATACTTATCCGTCTATCCTTCCACATCAGGCCTGCCCGAGTATGCGGATACTGCTCAATTCCCTAGATTTCTGAAGAAGTATTTTTTAAGGAATGCATCCGTATCACATCAGCTCAACGATTCTTTGAGAGTGTTCAATATCGTCGGTCTATCCTATGGGTTCATTTCGGACGTGTCTTATGTGATCGATCTGAGCGATGGCACTGAATTCTTTTTAGCTGCAACTATGATCGCCAATGAGAATGGAGTAGTGGGCGACGGCAAGTATGATTATGAGACAATCGCTTTTCCGCTGTATGGCAAGTTGTTCGATCTGGTTTATGAAAAAGAGTCAAAACGAAAAAAAGACAATATCAGCGACTTCCGAGAAATACGTGAAGCGCTGTCCCAACCACTGAAGTGATATGAAAGATGCATTGTACTCCCGTTCCGTAGCTGCCAACATGGTAGTAGCCAATATGATCGGAACCGGGATTTTCACCTCGATTGGCTTCCAAGTGATGCCGGATGCCATACCTGATCCGTTTGCTATCATGATGATATGGCTGATCGGTGGAATTTTTTCCCTGTGTGGTGCCCTTGCTTACGCGGAGGTCGCCACTACGCTTTGTGAGTCAGGCGGAGAGTATACCTTTTTGAGTAGGCTTTATCACCCGGTAATAGGAATGGCAAGTGGATGGGTTTCGCTGATTGTGGGTTTTTCTG
>JBJSZR010000269.1:0-2337 GCA_046090385.1 Bacteroidota bacterium | reverse complement strand
GTACAACAACACACGAAGACTTATTACGAATGCAACTCCTGCTACGCTGATTGTAGTTCCCAACCACAATGTAACTTGTCTCGACCCTTATGTTCCGAAGACATCAAGAGGAGCAGTAACTACAGCATTCACAAATGCGTGGAACTACTTGCTGACGTATTGATGATCATGTCAGTTGATGAAAACTTGAGGGTTGCCATTCCCGGATAGCCTTCCACATCCTCCGCTTATAGTGCATCTCCACTAATAAGTTTTTCTAATTGGGAAGTCTGCCAAGCCATACCTACTTTTGGCCAAAATGAATAATTCTCTAATTGCATTATGCTTGTGCACAAGAAGAGGATTCTGATAAATTCACCCATCCTTATTTACAATATCATGAGGCGTAATAAGTTATCATTGAAAATAGCATCTTTTTTGATGCTGGTTTTATTGAACGTTGTGAGCCAAAAAGCGATTGGTGGAAACGGAAGTGCAAGCAATCAAACTGGTTTTTGGGGCAATCCTTCCAGTTGGTTGTTCAATGGAGTGCCTCGTACGCCAAATTGCGGAGACACCGTAACAATCCAGTCAGGATATAATATCACGGTAAGTACGCAACAGACATATACGTGTGGCTCTCCTCTTTACATTTTCATTTCAGGTACACTCACATTCACCAATGGCAACAAACTTTCCCTACCCTGTGGCTCTATTGTAACAGTCAATCCGGGTGGAATGATTGTCCCTAGCAACGGAGGAGGAAATTCGACGTTGATTGAAATTTGCAACAATGTGCAATGGACTTCCGGTGGCGGATCACTTCCGGGACCTGCGACACTCCAATACTCGCCACTTCCTATAGAGTTGATTCACTTCTCAGCCACTCCAATGGAACCAAATGTGGATCTCGAATGGTCGACAGCAACCGAATTGAATAACGATTACTTCACCTTGGAACGCTCAATGAATAATGCAGAATGGTCAGTGGTGGGGAATGTCCGTGGAGCAGGCAACTCCACAACCACTGTTGAATATTCCTTTGTCGATCAACAACCGCTTTCTGGAATTTCCTACTATCGCTTGAAGCAGACCGATTTCGACGGCACGTTCACATATTCCGATCCGGTTGCAGTCAACATCAGCCGTACCGTAAAGAATACACTTGTATCGGTTTATATGAGTGAAGGAAATGCACGTGTGAATTATATGGCTGCCGAAGAAGGAAACGCTGATGTTGTTATTTGCAATACTTCGGGTTCGGAGGAGTTCAGAGCGACCGTGCAATTGGAAAAAGGAACGAATTCACTTTTGATCTCAACACCCTTTCTGGTCAGCGGTCTTCATTTCATCACTGTTGAATTCGGTCAAGACCGACAGAGCACGAAGACCGGACTATACTGAACCTTTCTTGGAATACTGAGCATTCCGATTTAATGCGTCAATTCTGGCTCAATGCAAATTGAGTTGCTGTGAGCTCTTAAGTGTCCATATGAAAGTCGAACTAAAAAGTGCTTATTCAGTCTGAATTGTGACTTTCCCAAGATTACATGAGATTTAATTAGGATTGGGCCCGTATTAAAGGTATCTTGCACTAATTCTAACAATCTTAATTACAATTATTTAATGGAAAAAGGTAAAGTAAAATTCTTCAACTCCGGTAAGGGCTTCGGCTTCATCTGTGACGAGAAGACCGGTCAGGACGTATTCGTCCATTTCACCGGATTGAAAAACGACATTCGCGAAGGCGATATCGTTACGTACGAAGTAACGCAAGGAAAAAAAGGACCGAACGCTGTCGAAGTAAGACTAGCGTAACCCTATAAAGACTTATGTACTGTACCGAGCCTCTGCATCAGCAGGGGCTTTTTTATTTCGTAAAAATTTGTTGTCGCGGCCAATCAGAGTAGAAAAAAGTAAATAGTTCGATCCCCGACACGCTCGGGAATCACTTGTACTTTGATTGCAGATAGCAACCCGCCAACCGTTAGCAACTGCAGACTTCACTGCAGAGTTGACCCTTTCCGACAAAAACAAAGGGTCCGAAGACCCTCTAAATACTTGAAAAACAAATTAGTAGTCCCGACAGGAATCGAACCTGTATCAAAAGTTTAGGAAACTTCTATTCTATCCGTTGAACTACGGGACCGGAAAACCGACTGTTTTCTGTGAAAAATGGAACGCAAAAGTAGGAAATCGGGCCAAACGGCCGCAACACGGAACAGAATAAACCATCAGGCCTCAGGCAGCCGGTCCGCCACCGACCGCTCGCCGGTATTCCGCCTCCAGCAGCCGCCACACCTCCATCCGGTCGTACCGCTCAACCACCCGCAACCTTCCGGCCGAACCTTTTTCCTG
>JBJSZR010000268.1:0-1226 GCA_046090385.1 Bacteroidota bacterium | reverse complement strand
GAAGCGTTTTCAGTTATTAGGCCCCCTCTATCAAGATTGGAATTCAAAAATCAATGTCGTTTCCAGAAAGGACATGGACGGTTTTTATACGCATCATGTACTTCATTCCTTGGGTATTGCAAAAGTGATAACCTTTGAGCCGGATTCTTCCATTATTGATGTAGGTACAGGAGGAGGTTTTCCTGGAATTCCATTAGCTATCCTTTTTCCTCATGCCCGCTTTCATTTGATTGATTCCGTCGGGAAGAAAATCAAGGTGGTCGAAGCTGTCCGCGACACGCTCGGACTCATGAACGTTACATGCGAACAGGCTCGTTCGGAATCCTTGCCGCCCGGACGCTTCGATTTCGTAGTCAGTCGTGCAGTAGCTGAAACTTCAGAATTCCTGCGTCTCACCAGGCACTTGGTGCGAACGGGGGGTAAAAACACCATGAAAAACGGATTTCTTATGCTGAAAGGAGGGGAGCTGGAGGATGAATTGAGGCCTTTCAAGCGAAAAGTCCTTGTTTTTGATCTTAAAAACCACTTTTCTGAAGAGTTTTTCCTTACCAAAAAGGTGGTTTATCTGCCTGCCTGAGAAACAGTTTTTTGTCAATTTACCTGTTTTGTTTGTCCATTAGAAAACAATCATTACCTTTGCCGTCCTGTTTTTAGGACAAAAACCGAGATTTTATCATGAAACGGACATATCAGCCCTCGACCCGTCGTAGAAAGAATAAGCATGGTTTCCGTAAGCGCATGGATACGGCCAACGGTCGTCGTGTGCTGGCGGCCCGCCGTAAGCGTGGCCGTAAGAGACTCACGGTTTCTGACGAAAAGAAAGCGAAGTAATCTACATACGCTTTTGCCAAAGTTGAAAGAGGCTGCCTTGAAGGACAGCCTTTTGTTTTTTCAAGCAAAACGAAAAATAAGTTTACCTCCCGGAAATTTCTGGACGGATGCCCTACTTATACTGCCGGAATTCAGAAAAATCATTTCCGCTGTTTTTCTCTTGAGCATTTGATGTCCACAATCAACGATGTTCACTGATAGATTAGAATGGAGTCTGGATGTGAGTACGCGTCCGAATTCAGGTGGTATGATCGTGTCGTATTTTCCGAAGTAGAGATCTATGGAAATACCATTCCGTTTGGATTGTGCGCAGACGGTATCCGGATCGGGAATCAGCAACCGGTATATCATCCATACATCATATACCTGCTTACGTTTTTCCGGAGAGTTGAAAT